>NZ_AZSV01000127.1:0-8641 GCF_000582595.1 Pseudomonas sp. BAY1663 | reverse complement strand
CCGGGCTCGACGACCAGGCCCGCGCCCGCGCGTTGCTCGAACTGGTGCGGCGCAAGGGCCTGGAACTGCTGCCGTGGACGCCCGCGCTGCGCCAGTGGCAGGCGCGCATCGGCCTGCTGCGGCAACTGGACCTGGCCAATGGCGGCGCCAGCGAGTGGCCGGACGTCAGCGACGCGGCGTTGCTCGTGCGGCTGGAGGACTGGCTGCTGCCCTATATCGGCAAGGTGTCGCGGCTGGCGCATTTCGCCCAGCTGGACCTGCCCGGCATGCTCGCCACGCTGCTGCCCTGGCCGTTGCCGCAGCGCCTGGAGGAGCAGGCGCCGGTGGCCCTGGCGGTGCCGTCCGGTTCGCGGATTCGCCTGGACTACGCCGAGTCGCCGCCGGTGCTGGCGGTGCGCCTGCAGGAACTGTTCGGCCTGGCCGACACGCCGCGCATCGCCGGCGGTCGGCAGGTGGTCAAGCTGCACCTGCTGTCACCGGCGCGGCGGCCGGTGCAGGTCACCCAGGACTTGGCGAGCTTCTGGGCCAAAACTTACGCTGAGGTGAAGAAGGACCTCAAGGGCCGCTATCCCAAGCACTACTGGCCGGACGATCCGCTGGTCGCCGAGCCCACCGCCAGGGCCAAGCCGCGCGGGCAGTAGCGCCCGTCAGTCCGTCGGCAGGCTGAGGTCCTCGCCGGCGGCGCGTAGTTCCTCGTAGGCGCGGTCGAGTGCGGCGACGATTTTCGCGCTGCCGCGGGCATGGCGGGACACGATGAAGCGGATCGGCACCTGCTCCACGCGCAGATGTGGCAGCGCCTCCATCTGCAGGCGCTGACGGGCCTGTTCCACCGGGATCTGGTAGTCGAGCAGGTAGTCGCCGCGCCGGCGCCGCAGCATTTCCAGTGCCGAGACATGGGTGCTGGTGCGCAACAGGCGCAGGTTCAGGGCGGGATCGTCGAGCATCTCGGTGATGCGTGGCCAGTAGCTGTAGCCATTGATGAGGATCAGCGCCTGCCCGGCGAGATCGTCCGGAATCCGCGGTGCCGGCGTGTCCGGGCGAAAGTACAGGTTGAGGCTGATGTGGCTCAGCGTGTGGCGTCCTTCCAGCGTATGTGCGGCCAGCTCCGGCTTGCCCTGGGCACCGGGCCAGAGGTCGATGCTGCCGTTTTCCAGCGCCGCATAGAGCCGCGCGCTGGGCAGGGCGCGGAAGCTCACGCCGTAGCCCGCGTGCTTGGCCACCCTGCGCGTCAGCTCGGCCACCTCGCCGCGCGCCACCCCGCGCGCATCGCTGTAGATGGCCGGGGCGAATTCGTAGTAGCCGACGCTCAGCACCCGCTGGGGGGCCGGCTCGGCCCGCCCCGTGACGGGAGCGAGGGCGATGGCCAGGGCGAGGAATAGAAGCGGTTTCACTGGGTGGTCATTGCCCTGCGCAGGGAGAATTGATGGCCTGGTTTTCCGTCGGGACGGCACAGCTTCTGGAGCGAGGCGTCACGAGCAACCGTCACTAGGGTGCGCCGCCGCCGAGCGATTGTCGATGATGCGTCTTGCCGCGGGAACGGGAATGTCGGCGAACATCGACCTATGCTCAAACCGGGTGCCGAGATGTTCGGGCACCGAGGCACGAAGGAGCGAGTGTATGCAGCGCAAGGTATTCGACCGCAAGGTGTTCGACTGCAAGGTGGTGCTGATTACCGGCGGCTGCGCCGGCATCGGCCGCGCCCTGGCGGTGCGCATGGCGCAGGCCGGCGCGCGGCTGGTGATCTTCGATCTCGATCAGGACGCGCTGGACGGCCTGGTCCAGCATCTGGCCGACCACCACAATGCCGAGGCGCTCGGCCTGCGCTGCGACGTCAGCGATGCCGAAGCGGTCCGGCGCACGGTGGCGCTGGTCGTCGAGCGCTACGGCGGCATCGACGTGCTGATCAACAATGCCGGGATCACCCATCGCAGCCGTGTGGCGGAAACCAGCCTGGCGGTGTTCCAGCGGGTCATGGCGGTGAATTTCTATGGCGCATTGCACTGTACCCAGGCCGCCCTGCCGAGCCTGATCGCGCGGCAGGGGCAGATCATCGTGCTCAGCTCGCTGTCGCAATACGCCCCGGTGCCCAACCGCGCCGCCTACAACGCCAGCAAGCATGCACTGCACGGGCTGTTCGAGACGCTGCGCGGCGAACTCGAGGGCACCGAGGTCAACGTCATGCTGGTATGCCCGGGCTACACCGCCACCGACTTGCGCAAGAACGTGCTGGTCGGCGATGGCTCCACGGCGCCGCAGCCGGTACTGGACATCATCGGCCGGGTTTTCTCGGCGCAGGATGTCGCCGAGGCGATCTACCAGGGCGCGTTGCGCCGGCGCCGGTTGCTGGTGCTGTCCAATCTCGACTGGAAGGCGCAGCTGCTGGCGCGCTGCTTCCCGCGCCTCTACCAGAACCTGCTGCTGCCGCGCCTGCTCGGCAACAGGTCGTAGGACGCTGGCACGGGCGCGCCACGAGCCTAGCGGTCGCCGTAGAGTTGGCGCATCAGGGCCACATCCCAGTAGGCCGCCTCGATCTTGTGCCCGTCGAGGTCGCGCACGAAGCAGCCGTAGTACGGCTCGCCATATTCCGGACGCGGCCCCGGGGCGCCTTCGTCGCGGGCGCCGGCGGCGATGGCTGCACGATGGAAGGCATCCACCGCGGCCTGGTCGGCGGCGAAGAAGCCGACATGGGTGCCGTTGCCCACCGATGCCGGGGCGCCGTCGATCGGTGTCTGGATCCAGAACTCGGGGAATTCGCGGCCCCAGGCGACGGCGCCGGGGTGTTCGAGAATGCGCTTGCAGCCGAGGCTGGGCAGCACCCGGTCGTAGAAGGCGACCGCCTCGTCGAAGCGGTCGGTGCCGAGGGAGATGTGCGAGAGGATGCTGGGATTCTGTTCGGCCATGGCTGGAGCCTCCGGATGACTGGCCGGAGAAGCCTAGCAGGCCACCGCGATCCCGCCGTGGCAACGGCTGAACGGTGCGTGTCGCTTCAGGCGGCGTCGCGCTCGCGCGCAGGCTGCGCGGTGCACAGCATGAAGCAGCGGAACAGCATCACCGTGGGCAGCAGCTGCAGCAGGCCGATGACGCCGTCGAGCAGGATCGCCGGCAGCGCTGGCGGGGCCTCGCCGGCCCAGGCCTGCGCGACGATCCAGGCCTCGAGAACCCACAGCGGCAGCAGCACGCTGAGCACGCAGCCGAGCACCAGCAGGAAATGCCCGCGGGTGAGGATGAAGCTCTGCTTGAGCGCGGCCAGCGGCGACAGCCCGCGCAGCACCAGCAGGTATTCGGCGAAGGCGATCCTGACCATGACCCAGATGCCCGGCAGCACGAACAGCGAGGCACCGAGCAGGATCAGCAGCGTGCCGAGCGCCGAGAGCACCGCCAGCGCCGGCCACAGCGGCAGGGCTCGGGCCAGGACCGCGCGCGGCGCCGGGTCGTGGCCGCGGCTGCGGCATCGAGGTAGAGGATCAGCGCGCGATGTACAGCGGATAGAAGATCATGCCGACGAGCAGTTCCTGCGCCGGCAGCGCGCCCTTGCCGAGCCAGTGGTCGACGCCCAGGCGCGTGGCGCTCTCGAGCAGGATCAGCGGCAGGCAGAGGCGGGCGATGGCGATGAATTGGCGGGAATAGAAGAACCAGGCGTCGCGCAGGATGGCAAAGACGTTCATTGCAAATCGGCAGTGTGAATCGATCGGGGCGCCACTGTAGCCGAAGTGCCGGGACATGCGCGATGTCGCCGTCCATACTGGAGACCCGTCAATGATCGCAGGCTGGCTACCGTGAGAAAGATCGCCCTGTTCGCCGATGTGCAGAACCTCTATTACACGGTGCGCCAGGCCTACGGCTGCCACTTCGACTATGCGGCGCTGTGGGCGGACGTCGGCAGGCGCGGCGAGATCGTCGAGGCCTACGCCTATGCCATCGAGCGCGGCGACGCCCGCCAGCAGCAGTTCCAGCGGATTCTGCGCAACCTCGGCTTCACGGTGAAGCTCAAGCCCTACATCCAGCGCAGCGACGGCTCGGCCAAGGGCGACTGGGACGTGGGCATCACCATCGACGTGCTGGACGCGGCGGGGCGGGTCGACGAGGTGGTACTGGCGTCCGGCGACGGCGACTTCGACCTGCTGCTGGAACGGGTGCGCGCCGGCGGCGCCGAGGCGACGGCCTATGGCGTGCCCGGGCTCACCGCGCAGTCGCTGATCCGCGCCGCCACGCGCTACGTGCCGATCGAGGGCGACCTGCTGCTGCGCGGCTGAAGGTGCGGATGTAGAGCTGGCCGAAGCGGTGGAAAACGCTGCGCGGTTTTCCACCCTACGGTGTGCCAGGCAGAGCGTAGGTGGATGACGCTTTGCTCATCCACCAGGCGATGCAGGAAGATTGCACGCGTTACCCCAGGCGGCCTCGTGGCGCCCTCATGCGCCGGTGGAAAAGGCTGCGCGGTTTTCCACCCTACGTGTGCCAGGCAGAGCGTAGGGTGGATGACGCTTTGCTCATCCACCAGGCGATGCAGGAAGATTGCACGCTTTACCCCAGGCGGCCTCGTGGTTGTCCTCATGCGCCGGTGGAAAAGGCTGCGCCGTTTTCCACCCTACGGCCTGGCGCTGCCTCAGGCGTTGCCGAGCAGCGCCAGGCGCTGGCGCACCGCGGCTTCGATGCCGGCGGCATCCAGGCCGCATTCGGCGAGCATCTCGCTGGGTTTGGCATGCTCGACGTACTGGTCCGGCAGCCCCAGGTGCAGCATGGGCAGGACGATGGCTTCGCCGGCGAGGAATTCGGCCACCGCGCTGCCGGCGCCGCCCATGATGCTGTTCTCCTCGACGGTCACCAGCAGTTCGTGGCTGGCCGCCAGCTGGCGCAGCAGCGCCTCGTCCAGCGGTTTGACGAAGCGCATGTCGACCACCGTGGCGTCCAGCGTCTCGCCGACCTGCAGCGCCTCGGCCAGCTGCACACCGAAGACCAGCAGCGCAACCTTGCCGCCCCGGCGGCGGGTCACCGCCTTGCCGATTTCCAGCGGCGCCAGCCCCGGCTCGATGGGCGCGTTCGGCCCGCTGCCGCGCGGGTAGCGCACGGCCGCCGGGCCCTCGAAGTGGTAGCCGGTGGTGAGCATGCGGCGCATCTCGTTCTCGTCGCTGGGGGTCATCACCAGCATGCCGGGGATGCAGCGCAGGTAGGACAGGTCGAAGCTGCCGGCATGGGTCGGGCCGTCCTCGCCGACCAGCCCGGCACGGTCGATGGCGAACAGCACGTCGAGGTTCTGCACCGCGACGTCGTGGATCAACTGGTCATAGGCGCGCTGGAGGAACGTCGAGTAGATCGCCACCACCGGCTTCATGCCTTCGCAGGCCATGCCGGCGGCCAGCGTCACGGCATGCTGCTCGGCGATGGCGACGTCGAAGTAGCGCTGCGGGAAGCGCTCGCTGAAGGCCACCAGGTCCGAGCCTTCCTTCATCGCCGGGGTGATGCCGGTCAGGCGCGGGTCGGCCTCGGCCATGTCGCACAGCCACTGGCCGAAGACGTTGGAGTATTTCGGCCCGGCAGGCTTCTTCGGCGCGACCGGCGCATCCACCGGCTCCAGCTTGCTGATGGCGTGCCAGGTGATCGGGTCGGCCTCGGCCGGGGCGAAGCCCTTGCCCTTCTTGGTCACCACGTGGAGGAACTGCGGGCCGTCGAGGTCGCGCATGTTGCGCAGGGTGGCGATCAGGGTCGGCAGGTCGTGGCCGTCGATGGGGCCGATGTAGTTCCAGCCGAGCTCCTCGAACAGGGTGCCGGGCACCAGCATGCCCTTGGCGTATTCCTCGGTGCGGCGGGCGATTTCCCAGGCGCCGGGCAGGCGCGAGAGGATCTTCTTGCTGCCCTCGCGCATGCTCGAATAGGTACGGCTGGAGAGGATCTTGGCCAGGTAGTTGGACAGCCCGCCGACGTTGCGCGAGATCGACATGTCGTTGTCGTTGAGCACCACCAGCATGTTGGCGCCGACTTCCGGGGCGTGGTTGAGTGCCTCGAAGGCCATGCCGGCGGTCAGCGCGCCGTCGCCGATCACGGCGATGGACTTGCGCTTGCTGCCCTGCAGGCGTGCCGCGATGGCCATGCCGAGGGCGGCGCTGATGGAGGTGCTGGAATGGCCGACGCCGAAGGTGTCGTAGGCGCTTTCCGAACGCCGCGGGAAGGCCGCCAGGCCGTCCTTCTGGCGCAGGCTGGCCATGCGCGCGCGGCGCCCGGTAAGGATCTTGTGCGGGTAGGCCTGATGACCGACGTCCCAGACCAGGCGGTCGTCCGGGGTGTCGTAGACGTAGTGCAGGGCGATGGTCAGTTCGATCACGCCGAGGCCGGCGCCGAAGTGACCGCCGGTCTGGCCGACGCTGAACAGCAGGTCCTGGCGCAGCTCGTTGGCAAGCTCTTCGAGTTCCGCCTCGCCCAGCCGGCGCAACTGCTCGGGCGTGGCCGCGCGGTCGAGGATGGGCGTCGCGGGGCGTACCCGAGGAATCTCATGGAACGTCTTGGGCATCGGGCGAATCATTTTTGTCGGAAAAAGAGCGGCAGTTTAACCGATGGGCCCTGCGATAAGAACGACCCTGCGTCCAGCGCATGCCGTTCGCGCAGTCCGCAGGCGGGGTGGGGTGCGTAGCCTGAGGAGCACAGCGACGAAGCCCAAGAGCATCGCCCCGAGGTCGGGCCTCCCACAAAAGCAGGCAGCCCACACCGAACCCTGTGGGCGCGCCCTCGCGCGATGCAGGCCGCAGGCCTGCCGGAAGCCCAAAAGCATCGCCCCGGGGTCGGGCCTCCCACAAAAGCAGGCAACCCACACCGAACCCTGTGGGAGGCGCGCCCTCGCGGCGATTGCAGGCCGCAGGCCTGGCTCCTGAGCCCGAATACCGCGCGGGCGCCTCAGTTACGCCGTTCGACGATATAGCGCGCCAGCTCGCGCAGCGGCTCGGCGGCGATATCGAACGGGCGCAGCGCATGCAGCGCCAGGTCGCGCAGCTCCAGGGCATAGGCCTTGGCCGCGTCCATGCCGAGCAGCGCCGGATAGGTGGGCTTGTCGCGGGCGATGTCGGCGCCTGGTGCTTGCCGAGGGTGGCGGTGTCGCTTTCCACGTCGAGGATGTCGTCCTGCACCTGGAAGGCCAGGCCCACGGCCTGGGCGTACTGGTTCAGCGAGGCGAGGCTGTCGGCATCGGCGCGGCCGCTGGAAAGGGCGCCGAGCTGCACGCTGGCCTCGATCAGGGCGCCGGTCTTGTGCCGGTGCATCTGCTCCAGTGCGGTGCGATCGAGCTTGCGACCGACCGAGCCGAGGTCGATGGCCTGGCCGCCGACCATGCCGGCGGGGCCGGCGGCGCGCGCCAGGACGCCGAACATCCGCAGGCGCAGCAGCGGGTCCGCGGGGTTGGATTGCGCTGCTGCGAGCACGTCGAAGGCCAGGCTCTGCAGGCCATCGCCGGCGAGAATCGCGCAGGCCTCGTCGAAGGCCTTGTGGGTGGTCGGCTGGCCGCGGCGCAGGTCGTCGTCGTCCATGGCCGGCAGGTCGTCGTGCACCAGCGAGTAGGCATGGATCAGCTCTACCGCGCAGGCGGCGCCGTCGGCCTGGGCCTTGTCGCCACCCAAGGCTTCGCTGGCGGCGTAGACCAGCAGCGGGCGTACCCGCTTGCCGCCGTTCATCACGCTGTAGCGCATAGCCTGGTAGAGCCGTTCGAGCGGCGCCTGCGGCGCGACGAAGAGGGCATCGAGACAGCCGTCGACGCGCTGCTGGCAGCGCTTCTGGTACTCGCCGATCGTCATGCTTCGGCGTCCGTGTCGAAGGGGGCTTCCTGCAGCGTGCCGTCGCGCTCGAGCAGGATCTGCACCTTCTGCTCGGCCTGGCTCAACGCCGCCTGGCAGTCGCGGGTCAGGCCGATGCCCTGTTCGAAGCAGGTCAGCGAGTCTTCCAGCGACAGTTCGCCGCTTTCCAGGCGCTCCACCAGCTGCTGCAGCTCGGCGAGCGATTGTTCGAAATCAAGGACGGCTTTCTTGCGGGCCATGGCAGGAACCTGTCGTGTGCGGCGAGTCTGAACCGGGCGCGACATTAGCAAAGAAGGCCCGGCGCAGCCACTGAAACGGGAGCGGACCCGCGCAACGCATCAGCCGGCGTAGGTGGCCCAGAAGTAATAGAGGGTCATGCCGCTGCCGACCAGGATGACGAAGGCGCGTAGCCAGGCGGCCGGCAGTTTCTGGCTGAGCGCGCCGCCGGCGTAGCCGCCGAGGGTGGCGCCGCCGAGCAGGATCAGCAGCTCGTACCAGCTGACCCGGCCGGCGACGATGAAGGTGATGCTGGCGACGCTGTAGATCACTGCCGAGATCAGGTTCTTCAGCGCGTTGGCGCGCACCAGCTGATGGCCCTCGATGGAGAACGCCGCCAGTTGCAGGATGCCCATGCCGGCACCGAAGTAGCCGCCGTAGATCGACACCAGGCCATGGGCCGCCATCGAGCCGCTGGAGTGCGGCGGCACCGCGCTCGCTTCCCGGCGCCGCGCTGCCAACCAGCGGCTGAGCCAGGGGCTGGCGGCGAACAGCGCGGTGGCCAGCAACAGCAGCCAGGGAATCAGCAGGCTGAAGACGTCGTCGCCGCCGGCCAGCAAGGCCAGGCCGCCGAGCAGGCCGCCGGCCAGGCC
>NZ_AZSV01000126.1:0-8871 GCF_000582595.1 Pseudomonas sp. BAY1663 | reverse complement strand
ACTGTGCGGGGCTTGCTGCTTTTGTGGGAGGCCCGACCACGGGGCGATGCTTTTCAGGCCGCCCCGGCAGTGCATGTCGCACCTTGTGCCTCGGCGCTCAATTCACCCAGATCCAGCCGATCAACAGATAGCTGAGCAGGGTTACCAGCACCACACCGAACAGGTTGATGGCAAATCCTGCCTTGATCATCGACTGGATATGCATCTGTCCGGTGCCGAAGACGATGGCGTTCGGCGGCGTCGCGACCGGCATCATGAAGGCGCAACTGGCGGCGATGGCGGCGGGAATCGCGAGCATTTCCGGAGGCAATCCCTGGGCGACGGCCAGCGCCCCCAGCAGCGGCAGAAAGGCGGCGGCGGTCGCGGTATTGGAGGTGATCTCGGTGAGGAAGGTGATCACCAGCGCCACCAGGCCGATCATCAGGATCAGCGGCAGCACGCCGAAGGCACCCAGGTTCTGCGCGATCCACTGGGCCAGGCCGGACGCGCCGATCACGCCGGCCAGCGACAGGCCACCGCCGAACAGCAGCAGCACGCCCCAGGGCGCCTTGTTGGCCTGTTCCCAATCCATCAGGAAGACCCGCTGGCGCAGGTTAACCGGAATCAGGAACAGCGACAGCGCGGCCGCCATGGCGATGCTGGTGTCGTTCACGCCGTCGACATGGCTGGCCAGCAGCGGCTGGAAGATCCAGGCCAGTGCGGCCAGGGCGAACACCACCGCGACCATCTTCTCGGCCTTGGACATTGGCCCGAGCGCGGCCATTTCCTTTTCCAGCATGGCGCGGCTGTCGCCGCCGGACAACGTGAAGCCGCTGCGCGTCAGCCACCACCAGATGAACAGCAGCATGCCGATGCTGACCGGCAGGCCGAGCAGCATCCACTGACCGAAGCCAATATGCACGTCGTAGTTCTCGCGCAGGAAGGCCGCCAGCAGCGCGTTGGGCGGCGTACCGATCAGCGTGGCGATACCGCCGACGCTGGCGGCGTAGGCGATGCCGAGCAGCAGGGCGACGGCGAAGCGCTCGCTTTCACGTTCGTCGCTGCCCGCCACCAGCAGGCTGATTACCGACAGGCCGATCGGCAGCATCATGATGCTGGTGGCGGTGTTGCTCACCCACATGCTGATGAAGGCGGTGGCGATCATGAATCCGGCGACCTGCCGGCTCGGTGCATTGCCCACCGCCAGCAGTGTCGCCAGAGCGATGCGCTTGTGCAGGTTCCAGCGTTGCATCGCCAGCCCGAGCAGGAAGCCACCGAGGAACAGGAAGATCGTCGGATTGGCGTAGGGAGCGGTGGCCTTGGCCAGGGTGTCGATGCCCAGGATCGGGATCAGCAGAATCGGCAACAAGGAAGTGGCCGGGATCGGAATCGCTTCGGTCGACCACCAGACGGCCATCAGTGCCGCCATGCCGACCGTCAGCCAGGCGGTTTCCGAAAGACCGGCCGGCGGGTCGGTGAGGATGCACAACAGCAAGAGCAGTGGCCCGAGAATCAGGCCGATGGAGGCCGCCAGGGCGGCTCCTTTATTCTGTGGTGAGTCGGTCATACGGCGTGTTTTCCTCTATACCATGGCCCGGCCGCGAGAGGATGTTAGGGGCGCCGGACCAACGCGGCGCGCATTCTAGCAGTCATTAGTTAGCTGACGAATTAATGCTGTTGCTAATTGTTAGTGCGCTATTCAAGGCCGCTTCATCGAACCGGAATGCAAGGTTAGACAGCAGGGCCCGTCGTCGTGTCGGCCTTCTGTCGTCTGGTCTGGTTGGCATGCTGGGCCCGTGGTGGATAAGCCGCAGGGCGGCGTTATCCACCCTACGAGGGGTGGCGGCGCTTTTCAGCTCGGTCGCAATTGCTTCAGCGTCTCGGCGATCATGAAGGCCATCTCCAGCGACTGGTCGGCATTGAGCCGGGGGTCGCAATGGGTGTGGTAGCGATCGCTGAGGCTGGCCTCGGTGATCGGTCGCGAGCCGCCGATGCATTCGGTGACGTTCTGCCCGGTCATTTCGATGTGGATGCCGCCCGGATAGCTGCCCTCGGCGCGGTGCACGTCGAAGAACTGCCGCACTTCGGCCAGTACCCGCTCGAAATCCCGCGTCTTGTAGCCGCTGGAGGCCTTCATGGTGTTGCCGTGCATCGGGTCGGAACTCCACAGCACCTGGCGGCCTTCGTTCTGCACCGCGCGCACGAGGCGCGGCAGACCGGCTTCCACCTTGTCGGCGCCCATGCGCACGATCAGGTTGAGGCGGCCCGGGTCGTTCTCCGGGTTGAGGATGTCGATCAGGCGGATCAACTCTTCGCTGTCCATGCTCGGGCCGACCTTGACGCCGATGGGGTTGCCCACGCCGCGCAGGAATTCCACATGGGCGCCGTCCAGCTGACGGGTGCGATCGCCGATCCAGAGCATGTGCGCGGAGCAGTCGTACCAGCCGCCGCTGAGACTGTCCTGGCGAACGAAGGCCTGTTCGTAGTTGAGCAGCAGGGCTTCATGGGCGGTGAAGAAACTGGTCTCGCGCAATTGCGGCGCGCCGTCCAGGCCGCAGGCACGCATGAAGCGCAGCGTCTCGTCGATGCGTGCGCCGAGCTGGTGGTATTTCTCGGCCAAGAGCGAATTGGCGATGAAATCCAGGTTCCACTGATGGACCTGGTGCAGGTCGGCGAAACCGCCCTGGGCGAAAGCGCGCAGCAGGTTGAGGCTGGCGGTGGACTGGTGGTAGGCCTGCAGCAGGCGCTCCGGGTCCGGCACGCGGCTTTTGCCATTGAAGTCGATGCCGTTGACGATATCGCCACGGTAGGCGGGCAGGGTCACGCCATCGATGGTTTCGTCGCCGGCCGAGCGCGGCTTGGCGAACTGCCCGGCCATGCGCCCGACCTTCACCACCGGGCAGCCGGCGGCGAAGGTCATCACGATGGCCATCTGCAGCAGCACCTTGAAGGTGTCGCGAATCTTGGTGGCCGAGAACTCGGCGAAGCTCTCCGCGCAGTCGCCACCCTGCAGCAGGAAGGCGCGGCCCTGGGTGACCTCGGCGAATTGCCGGCGCAGCGCACGCGCCTCCCCGGCGAAGACCAGCGGCGGCAGACCGGCGAGGGTCTTCTCGACGTGCTCGAGATGTGCGGCGTCAGGATATTCAGGCTGTTGCTGAATCGGTTTGTCTCTCCAGCTCGCGGGGCTCCAGGCGTGGTTCATGGCCGTTCCATTTCCGAGAAAGTGCGGTGATTTTACCCGAAGCGCTCTGGCGCCGCCGATAGCGATGACCTATCGGCCTGTTAAGATGCGCCCTTGCCGGTATCGCGGAGCCGGGCCCATTTTCGGAGAGTCTTGATGGAGCGAGAGGAGCAACTGCTGGCCGAGGTGCGCGACGAGTTCGGCTGATTCGCGTCTTGCAGGTCGGCGACTACCGCTTTCTCGAATTCGGCGCGGCCGTCGAGCAGAGCTGCGTATTCACGGCCGACCCCAGCTGGCTGGAGTACGACTACACCCGCGCCATGCTGCTGGGTGGCCTCTGCCACCCTGCGCCGGAGACGGCGTTGTTCCTCGGCCTGGGGGCGGGCAACCTGACCCAGGCCTGCCTGCGGTTCCTGCCCCTGGAGGATATCGAGGTCATCGAGCTGCGCCCGGCGGTGCCGGAGTTGGCGATGCGCTACCTGGGGCTGCAGAACGACCCGCGACTGTATATCCGCATCGGCGACGCCGCCGAACTGCTGGAGACCGCCGAGCGTTCCGACCTGATCTTCGTCGACCTGTACAACGATGCCGGGCCGGACGCCGCCCACCTGGCCTGGAGTTTTCTCAAGCGCTGCCAGGAAAAGCTCAACCCGGGCGGCTGGCTGGTCATCAACCAGTGGGGCACCTCCGACGACAAGCCGCTGGGCGCCGCGCTGCTACGTGGGCTGTATCACCGGCATTACTGGGAATGCCCGGTGAAGGAGGGCAACGTGGTGCTGCTGGTGCCGGCGGATCTCGAGCAGGACCTGGACGAGATCGGGTTGCGCCGGCGCGCGGAAGCGCTGGCGCCGTGCCTGGGCTATTCACTCGACTCGCTGATTGGCGCGCTGCGACCAGCCAGCTGAGTGTTGCGCTCTAATGGTGCGCGTCTGCTGCCGGTTGACTTTCATGTGTTCCGAATTGGTGCGCGCTATAAGGCCGTCGTCTATTTGATAAGGATTTGGCCGACGGCAGTCCTACGGCCTGCTATCGCCGCGAGGGCGCGCCTCCCACCGGGTTTGGTGGAGTTGGTGGTTTTTGTGGGAGCCCCGCCCTCGGGCGATGCTTTTGGTCTTTTAGGCAGTCCTGTGGCCTGCAATCGCCGCGAGGGCGCGCCTCCCACGGGGTTTGGTGGAGCTGGCGGCTTTTGTGGGAGCCCCGCCCTCGGGCGATGCTTTTGGTCTTTTAGGCAGTCCTGCGGCCTGCAATCGCCGCGAGGGCGCGCCTCCCACGGGGTTTGGTGGAGCTGGTGGTTTTTGTGGGAGCCCCGCCCTCGGGGCGATGCTTTCTGTTTTTCCCGGCACGGACGATTTCACTGACGCGAAGGCTATTGCGCTGCGCGTGGAAATTATTGGTGCACGGCTGCTGCACTGGTCTGCTAATTGCACTTGGCCAGTATGTTTGTCGGCAGTAAGGAATCGCCCGTGACCCATCTTCAAAGCAAACAGATGCACCTCTCCGCCCGTGAGCGCGCTTGGCTCCCCTGGTTCGGCGGGACCGGCAAGCTGGCGATGCGTTGGTCATGCTGGCTGAATCGCGGTGTGTATCCGGTCATCGAGCAGGTCTTCGAAGGCGTCGCGCAATCCCGCGCGCGGATCCTGCAGAACTGGGTGGGCGCCCATTGGGACCATCTCGCCGACCTGGCCGACAGTCTGGGCGAGAGCCTCGCGCATGTCGACGTCGACACCCTGGAGAAGAAGCGCATCCAGCTGCCGGACCTGTCCGAGCTGTTCGTCATCGACCCGCAGGCCGGGTGCTGGCCTCCACTTGTGCCGCCCATGTCGGGCAACAGGACCTCGACGGCAAGGCCGTGGCGCAGGGCCTGCTCAGGCCGTTCCTGCATGGCCCTTATCGCGATCCGTTGACCCAGCGCCTGGGCGCGACCACCTCGCGCTTCCACGATGCGGTGACGCTGATGTTCTACCAGCCTGTGCGCGTGGCCGGGAAAACCCTCGGTTGCGTCTGCGCGCGGGTGCCCAACGATGTGCTCGGCGACCTGATCCAGCGCGAGGCCGGGCACGTCTATCCCGAATCGGGCGACAACTACCTGTTCATGGTCGAGTCGCGTTTCGACAGCGCCATCCAGCCCGGCACGGCCCTGTCGCGCTCGCGCTTCGAGGATTCCACCTTCAGCCACGGCGAGAACCTCAAGAACGGCGTGCACACCCGCTGGGGCACGGTGCGCGTGCAGCAGCACACCGAGCTGGAGCTGCGCTTCACCGATCCGGCAACCGGCCAGCTGCACCCGGGCGTGCGCGAGACCATCGCCAAGGGCTCGAACCTGTTCGTCACCTATCCCGGTTATTCCGATTACCGGCATATTCCGGTCATCGGCAAGGGCGTCACCTTCCAGCTGCAGGGCTCGCCGGATCGCTGGGGCATGATGTGCGAAGCCGATCTGGAGGAGGTCTATCGGCGCCGCTCGCTGAGCGTGGGGTTGATGAAGACCTATCTGCTCACCGTGACCACGCTGTTCCTCATGGCTAGCCTGCTGCAGGCGTTCAGCGGCCTGTCGCAAACGCTGCAGTACGGGCTCAATGGCCTGCTGCTGGTACTCGGTGCCTGGTCCTTCGCCTCGTTCGGTCCGCGGCGGCTGGCGGCGCGGATGCAGGAAATGACCGAGGTGATCCGGACCCTGGCCGAAGGCGAGGGCAACCTGCGCCAGCGCGTCGACACCAGCACCATGCAGCGTGACGAGACGGGGGATATGGGCCGCTGGATCAACAGCTTCATCGACAGCCTGGATGGCGTGGTCGGCCAGGTCATCCAGGTCTCGAAGCATGTCCGTCAGGACAACGAGCTGATGCTCGCGCGCAGCAGCGAAGCGGGGCAGACCACCAGCGACGTCGCCGAATCGATCCACCAGCTATTGTTGCTGGTGGAGGCGCAACTGGGTGAAATCCAGCAGGCGTCGATGACGGCCGAGGAAATGAAGGCTGCCATGGACGAGGTGATGAGCCGTGCCCGCGAACGTTTCGACACCGTGCGCGAAGGCACCGAATCCATCCGCGACGTGGTGCAGCGTTCCGCCCAGAGCGTGCAGTTGCTCGACAGCCGTATGGGCGAGATCGACGAGATCGTCGGCCTGATCAGCGACATCACCACCCAGACCAACTTGCTGGCGCTGAATGCCGCGATCGAGGCCGCCCGCGCCGGCGACCATGGTCGCGGTTTCGCCGTGGTCGCCGGCGAGGTGCGTTCGCTGGCCCAGCGCACCGCCAAGGCGGCCGAGGATATCCGGCACAAGGTCGAAAGCCTGCAGGCCGAGACCCGCCAGGCGGTGTCCTTCATGGAGGGGGGCGTGCAGAACGTCGACAGCAGCTTGCGCCTGACCGAAGAGGCCTCCTCGGAGAACGTGCACCTGCATCGAACCGTCGAGCGCATGTTCGACATCATCAAGCAGCTGAACGAACGCAGCCTGCACTACGGCCAGACCATTCGCGGCGTCGACCAGGCTTCCAGCGAAATGGGCCAGACGCTGGGCGTGCTGCAGGACAGCGCCGAGCGGGTCCGGCACACCGCCGGCAAACTGCATCAACTGGTAGGGCGTTTCCGCGTCAGCGCCGTCAACGGCGAGGCTGCCTGAATAACCCCGGATCTGTGGGAGGCTGCCTCAAAAGCCATAAGCATCGCCCCGAGGTCGGGCCTCCCATAAAAGCAACAAGCCCCGCACAGCCCCTGTGGGAGGCGCGCCCTCGCGGCGATAGCAGGCCGCAGGACTGCCCGAGGCTCAAAAGCATCGCCCCGAGGTCGGGCCTCCCACGAAAGCAGCCGGTGCACTCTGAACCTCCTGTGGGAGGCGCGCCCCCGCGGCGATAGCAGGCCGCGAGGCCTGCCTAAAAAGCCAAAAGCATCGCCCCGAGGTCGGGCCTCCCACAAAAGCAGCGAGCCCCGCACAGTCCCCTGTGGGTGCGGCCCGCGGCGATAGCAGGCCAGCGGCCTGCCTGAGGAGCCAAAGGCAGTGCTTACAGCCGCCCATGCAAAATACGCGCACAGGCTCACGTTATTCCGGTATAGTACGCGCCGGCTGAAACCCAGCCTGCGTTCAGGTACTGCAATACACGAAGCGCTGCTTCGACTGCTGTCCGCTTCGAGCGGGCTATCCTTGACGATTCATCATCCATACGTTTTCGCAACCCCGCCGACCAGGCTGCCAGGGTGACCTTCGGGTTTTGCACGGCATGCGCAGCTTCGGAACAATGGGTCTTGCGGAGCATCAGAGACAAGACCCATGACCCAGGAAATCGGCGGCTTCGCCGCACTCGGTATTCACTCCGCTGTTCTGGCTGCCATCAGCGCAGTCGGCTACGAAGAACCATCCCCCATCCAGGCCCAGGCGATCCCGGTGATCCTCGGTGGCCACGACATGATCGGCCAGGCCCAGACCGGTACCGGCAAGACCGCCGCCTTCGCGTTGCCGATCCTGTCGAAGATCGACCCCGCCCGGCGCGAGCCGCAGGCGCTGATCCTCGCGCCGACCCGCGAGCTGGCCCTGCAGGTCGCCACGGCCTTCGAAACCTACTCCAAGCTGCTGCCCGGCGTTGGCGTCGTCGCCATCTACGGTGGTGCACCGATGGGCCCGCAGCTCAAGGCCATTCGCCAGGGCGCGCAGATCATCGTTGCCACCCCGGGCCGCCTGGTCGATCACCTGAGCCGCAACAGCACGCTGCTGTCGACCATCCAGTTCCTGGTGCTCGACGAAGCCGACGAAATGCTCAAGCTGGGCTTCATGGACGACCTGGAAGTGATCTTCGAGGCCATGCCCGAGAGCCGCCAGAGCGTGCTGTTCTCCGCCACGCTGCCGCACTCCATCCGCGCCATCGCCGAAAAGCACCTGCGCGAGCCGCAGCACATCAAGATCGCCGCCAAGACCCAGACCGTCGCCCGCATCGAGCAGGCACACCTGATGGTGCATGCCGACCAGAAGATCCCGGCCGTGCTGCGCCTGCTGGAAGTCGAGGACTTCGACGCGCTGATCGCCTTCGTGCGCACCAAGCAGGCCACCCTGGACCTGGCTGCGGCGTTGGAAGCCAAGGGCTACAAGGCCGCCGCGCTGAACGGTGACATCGCCCAGAACCAGCGTGAGCGCGTCATCGAATCGCTCAAGGATGGCCGCCTGGACATCGTCGTCGCTACCGACGTCGCCGCTCGCGGCCTGGACGTGGCGCGCATCACCCACGTGTTCAACGTGGACATGCCCTACGATCCGGAATCCTACGTGCATCGTATCGGCCGTACCGGCCGCGCCGGCCGTGAAGGCCGTGCCCTGCTGCTGGTCACCCCGCGCGAGCGCCGCATGCTGCAGGTCATCGAGCGCGTGACCAACCAGAAGGTCGCCGAGGCGCGCCTGCCCAACGCCCAGCAGGTGCTGGATGCGCGTATCAAGAAGCTCACCAACAGCCTCGCGCCGCTGGTGGCCGATGCTGAAACCAGCCATGGCGAACTGCTCGACAAGCTCGTCGCCGACATTGGCTGCAGCCCGCGCGCCCTGGCCGCCGCACTGCTGCGCAAGGCCACCAATGGCCAGGCGCTGACCCTGGCCGAGGTGGAAAAAGAGCAGCCGCTGGTGCCGGTCGGTGGCCCGCGTGAGCGCTCCGATCGTTCGGAGCGCAGCGGTGACCGCGAGCGCCGTGCGCCGATGCCGCTGGCCGAAGGCCGTGCCCGCTGCCGCA
>NZ_AZSV01000125.1:0-8962 GCF_000582595.1 Pseudomonas sp. BAY1663 | reverse complement strand
TCGTTCCGGCGCCGCTCCGGGGGCCGTCACGATGGGACAGGCCCATGCTTACTTTTTCGCGACTGAAAAAAGTGAGTCGCCCAGCAGGGCGAAACCAAGCATTCAAGCAGCTCGATAAACGCCAATGAAAGCAAAACTTTCATTCAACACACCCAAACTTGCCAGTCCGGCGTCAAGCAGCCTGTTCCCATGCAATGCGAAGAACCTTTTTTATGGGAGATCGCAATGCCTGGCCTCTTGAAGAGCGGCAGCTGCCGCCCCCCGATCAGGCTGGGCGCGCAACTGACCCAGCAGCTCCTGGGTGGGATGCCCGTCGGCCGGCCAGCCCAGCCGCTGCTGGAAACCGCGGATGGCTCGGCGAGTATTGGCGCCGATGATGCCGTCCGGCGTGCCGGCATCGAAGCCCTGGGCCAGCAGGCGCTCCTGCAGTTCCAGGCGCTCGGAGCGGCTCAACGGCTGTTCGCCGAGCGGCCAGCTGCCGGCCACTCGACCTCTGCCCTGGAAGCTTTCGGATAGCAGGCCGATGGCCAGCGCATAGGCCGAGGAGTTGTTGTAGCGCAGGATGGCGCGGAAATTGTCGAGGATGAGGAACGCCGGGCCGCGATGGCCGGCCGGCAGCAGCAGGCTGGCGCTGGCCTCGTCGCGGCCGCTGGGCAGGCCGCGCAGGCCGAGGCGGCGCCAGTCGGCCAGTGGCTTGCGTATCTCGTTGTCGGCCAGGGCGTAGTCGAAGCCCGTCGGCAGTTGCACCTCGAACCCCCAGGGCTGGCCCTGTTTCCAGCCGGATGCCTGCAGGTAATGCGCCGCCGAGGCAAGGGCATCGACGGAGCTGTTCCAGATATCGCGCCGGCCGTCGCCGTCGAAATCCACCGCATGGGTGTTGTAGGTGGTCGGGATGAACTGGGTCTGGCCCATGGCGCCGGCCCAGGAGCCGCGCATCTGCTGCACGGTGATGTCGCCGTGCTGGAGAATCTCCAGGGCGGCGATCAGCTGGCTCTTGGCGAAGGCGGGGCGCCTGCCCTCGTGGGCGAGGGTGGCCAGCGAGCGGATCACCGATTTGTCGCCCATGATCTGGCCGAAGCTGCTTTCCAGGCCCCAGACCGCGACCAGTGTTTCGCGGTCGACAGCGTAACGGGCTTCGATCTTGTCCAGGCTGGCAGCGTGTTCGTCGAGCAGGCGCTGGCCGCTGCGCACGCGCTGCGGCGAGATGGCGCCTTCCAGGTACTGCCAGACCGGCCGGGTGAATTCCGGCTGGCTGCGGTCCGCCTCGATCACGGCAGGATCGGGGCGCACGCCGGCGAAGGCCCGGTCGAAGGTTTCCGCGGAGATGCCGGCGGCCAGCGCTTCGACGCGAAACTGTTCGCGCCACTGGCTGAAGCTGGGTTGCGTGGACTCCGTTTGGGCGTCGACGACGGGGCTGTCGCTACGTTGGCTGGTCGAGGCGGATGCGTTGCGGACCAGCTCGGTCCGGGCGAGCGGTTCGGCAGCACAGGCGACCACCAGGCTCATCGCCGAGGCGGCGACCAGGGTGCGCAGCAGCAGAACGGGAACGAAGGTGTAATACATGCACCACTCTCGAAAGGCGTCATCGGCCGCAGACCTTATCACGCTTTCGGTGGCTTGGGTTTTCAGGCCGTCAGAAGGACCGAAGCCTCCCAGTGGGTGGACTGGGAGGCTTCGCGGCGGTAGCTGCCTTTGCCTTTCTTCGGCGTTTCCTGGCGGCTGCGGAACAGTGGTTGCGCCACCAGGCGCTTGGCCTTGTTCGGCCGTTTTCGACTCTTGCTCATGCACTTGCCCTCTGGCTGGCCCGGATTCGGGCGAGGGCATCATAGGCATTGTGCAAAAAATGTCCAGATCTAGAGGCGCAAGCGTGAAATAGGCATCTTCGGAGTGATGCTCTTAGGCTTGAAGTTTCGGGCTTGGCAGTCCTGCGGCCTGCGATCGCCCCGAGGGCGGGTCTCCCACAAAAGCGGTCCGTACACACCGCCGAGCCCCGCTGCTAGATTCCGACCCGCCGTCCGCTCAGTTGCAGGCAGATATTGGCCAGGCCGATCCACGGATCGCCCTCGGCCTGCCCCTTGATCTGTGCATCGACGCGCTGCGCATCCATCAGCAGCTGGCTCCAGCGTGCGGCGCTGTGGCGTGGCAGGGCCTTGGAGAGCAGGGGGCGGCGCTTGTCCCAGACCGGCGGGCGGGCCTGGCTGAAGGCCCGTTCGAGCGGAATGCCCTGGTTGTATTGCTGGGCGATGTTGGCCAGCAGGCGCAGCTCGCGGGCCAGCGCCCAGAGAATCACCGGCGCCTCGACGCCCTCGCCACGCAGGCCTTCGAGCATGTGCAGCGCGTGCGCCGCCTGGCCGTGCAGGGCGGCGTCGATCAGGCCGAAGACGTCGTAGCGGGCGCTGTCGGCCACCGCGGCCTGCACGGTATCGGCACTGACCTGGGCGCCTTCGGCGAGCAGCTTGAGCTTCTCGATTTCCTGGGCGGCCGCCAGCAGGTTGCCTTCGACCCGGGCGGCGATCAGTTCGACCGCTTCCTGGTCGGCGGACAGCCCGGCCTGGGCCAGGCGTTGGCGAATCCATTGCGGCAGCTGTGCGGCGTCCACCGGCCAGACCTGCAGGAACTGCACGTCCTTGCCGTCGATCAGCGCCTTGGCCCACTTGCTCTTCTGCGTGCTGCCGTCGAGCTTGGGCAGGCTGATCAGCAACACGGTGTCTTCCGCGGGGCGGGCCAGGTATTCCAGCAGCGCCGCGGCGCCCTTGTCGCCGGGCTTGCCGTTGGGAATGCGCAATTCGAGCAGGCGCCTCTCGGCGAACAGCGAAAGGCTGGCGCCGGCCTCGATCAGCTGGTTCCAGTCGAAGCCGCTTTCCACGTTGAACACCTGGCGCTCGCTGAAGCCCTGCGCGCGAGTCGCACTGCGAATGGCGTCGCAGGCTTCCTGGCAGAGCAGGTGCTCGTCGCCGCACACCACATAGACCGGTGCCAGGGTGCCTTGCAGGTGCTTGCCGAGTTGGGCGGGAGACAGCTTCATGGGGAGTGACGGGGGCCGGCGGCCCCGTGCGCATCACTGAATGGGCAGCTGGACGGGGGATTGTTGCGGCTGCGCCTCCTGGGCGCGGCGTGCGGCATCCAGTGCCTCGGCTTCGGCGCGGGCCCGGGTCTCGGCTTCCTGCTGCAGGCGGTCGAGTTGCGCCGGGGTGATGCGCTGGATGCGCATGACCAGCTGCTGGAGGATTTCGCGGCGCATTTCCTGGCGCAGCTGGTCGCCTTCCTGGGACGAGCCGATCAGGTTGTTGCTGTCGTGCACGTAGACCTTCTGCACCTCGACGCTGTCTTCGAGCAGCAGCAGGTTCTGCGGGCCGCGGAATTCGTAGTCGAGCACGCTGGTCAGCTCGTACTCGGCGCTGCGTGCCGAGCTGGTGTAGCTGGCGGTGCGCTGGCGGGTCTGCTCGTTGGCGAGGTTGAGGCTGTACTTGGCACCGGGATGGACGCGCACGTCGTTGCTTTCGAGCAGCGCCTCGAGTTGCTGCACCGTCTCGCCGTAGCTGTTGCGCGCCTGCAGGTCGATTTCCTTGAGGCCGAACTCCACGTCGCCGGTACCGCGCAGCTGGAAGCCGCAGGCACTCAGCAGCAGGCTCAGGCCCAGTACCACCAGATTCCGTTTGATCATCTTGTTATCCCCTTGCAGGCCCGGCGCGAGGCGCCGGGGCCGGATCAGTTTGCGACGATATTGACCAGTTTGCCCGGCACCACGATGACCTTGCGGATCGCCAGGCCTTCGGTGAAGCGCAGCACGTTCTCGTTGCCGCGCGCGGTGGTCTCGACTTCTTCGCGGCTGGCGCCGGCCGGCACCTCGATCTGGCCGCGCAGCTTGCCGTTGACCTGCACCACCAGGGTCAGGCTGTCCTGCACCAGGGCGGCTTCGTCGACCTTGGGCCACGGCGCGTCGATGATCGCGCCACTCTTGCCCAGCTGCTGCCAGAGTTCGTGGCAGATGTGCGGGGTGATCGGCGCCAGCAGCAGGGCGACGGTTTCCAGGCCTTCCTGCAGCAGGGCACGGTCCTGTTCGCCGGCGGTCGGCGCCTTCTCCAGCACGTTCATCAGCGTCATGACCTGGGCGATGGCGGTGTTGAACTTGTGGTGCTGGCCGACATCGGTGCTGGCCTGCTTGATCGCCAGATGAATCGCGCGGCGCACGCCCTTCTGTTCGTCGTTCAGCGCGGCCACATCGAGCGCGCCCGGCAGCCCGGCGCCGACGTGGGCGTGGGCCAGACGCCAGACGCGGCGCAGGAAGCGGTTGGCGCCTTCGACGCCGGCATCCGACCATTCGCAGCTCATGTCGGGCGGCGAGGCGAACATCATGAACAGACGGCAGGTGTCGGCGCCGTACTGGTCGATCATGTCCTGCGGGTCGACGCCGTTGTTCTTCGACTTGGACATCTTCTCGGTGCCGCCGATTTCCACCGGCAGGCCGTCGCTCTTCAGCTTGGCGCCGATGACCTTGGCCTTGGCGTCACGCTCGACTTCGACGTCGGCCGGGTTGAACCAGTCCTTGCCGCCGTTTTCCAGGGTGCGGTAGTAGGTCTCGGCGACCACCATGCCCTGGGTCAGCAGGTTCTTGAACGGCTCGTTGGAGCTGACCAGGCCTTCGTCGCGCATCAGCTTGTGGAAGAAGCGCGCGTAGAGCAGGTGCAGGATGGCATGCTCGATGCCGCCGATGTACTGGTCCACCGGCAGCCAGTGGTTGGCCGCCTGCGGGTCGACCATGCCGCCCTCGTAGTTGGGGCTGGCGTAGCGGGCGAAGTACCAGGACGACTCGACGAAGGTGTCCATGGTGTCGGTTTCGCGCTTGGCCGGGACGCCGCATTTCGGGCAGCTGCATTCGTAGAATTCGGGCATCTTCGCCAGCGGCGAGCCGGCGCCATCCGGCACCACGTCTTCGGGCAGCACCACCGGCAGCTGGTCTTCCGGCACCGGCACGTCGCCACAGCTGTCGCAATGGATGATCGGGATCGGGCAGCCCCAGTAGCGCTGGCGGCTGATGCCCCAGTCGCGCAGGCGGAACTGCGTACGCGCCTGGCCGAGGCCCTTCTTCTGCAAAGCCACTTCGATGGCGTCGAAGGCGCCTTCGAAATCCAGGCCGTCGAAGATGCCTGAGTTGATCAGCTGGCCGTGCTCGCCGTAGGCGTCCTGCCAGGGGGCGGGCGTCTCGTCGCCGAAGCGGGTGCGTACCACCGGCTTGATCGGCAGGGCGTACTTGCTGGCGAATTCGAAGTCGCGCTCGTCGTGTGCCGGCACGGCCATGACCGCGCCTTCACCGTAGTTCATCAGCACGTAGTTGGCGACCCACACCGGCAGCAGCTCGCCGGTCAGCGGATGCTGCACGCGCAGGGCGGTGGCCAGGCCCTTCTTCTCCTGGGTGGCGATGTCGGCTTCGGCGACGCCGCCGCGCTTGCACTCATCGATGAAGGCCTGCAGCTCGGGGTTGTTCTGCGCCGCCAGGGTGGCCAGCGGATGTTCGGCGGCCACCGCCACGTAGGTGGCACCCATCAGGGTGTCGGGGCGGGTGGTGAAGACCTTCATCAGCCTTCGCTGCCGATGCTGGCGACATCGTAGGGGAAGCTGATCTCCATGCCGCGCGACTTGCCGATCCAGTTGCGCTGCATGGTCTTGACCTGCTCGGGCCAGCCGTCCAGCTCGTCCAGGCTTTCCAGCAGCTCGTCGGCGTAAGCGGTGATCTTGAAATAGTACATCGGGATTTCGCGCTTCTCGATCAGCGCGCCCGAGCGCCAGCCGCGGCCATCGATGACCTGCTCGTTGGCCAGCACGGTCTGGTCGACCGGGTCCCAGTTCACCGTGCCGTTCTTGCGATAGATCACGCCCTTCTCGAACAGGCGGGTGAACAGCCACTGCTCCCAGCGGTAGTAGTCCGGCTTGCAGGTGGTGACTTCGCGCGACCAGTCGATGGCCAGGCCCAGGCTTTTCAGCTGGGCCTTCATGTAGGCGATGTTCTCGTAGGTCCACTTGGCCGGCGCCACCTGGTTCTTCATCGCGGCATTCTCGGCCGGCATGCCGAAGGCGTCCCAGCCCATCGGTTGCAGCACGTTCTTGCCCTGCATGCGCTGGTAGCGGGCGATCACGTCGCCGATGGTGTAGTTGCGCACGTGGCCCATGTGCAGCTTGCCGCTGGGGTAGGGGAACATCGACAGGCAATAGAAGGTGTCCTTGCCGGGCTGTTCACTCACTTCAAAGGATTTGTTCGCATCCCAGTGGGATTGCGCGGCGGCTTCGATTTCGCGGGGCTGATACTGTTCGTGCATGGCTACTGGCGTTGAAAAGGGGCTGGCTCTCCGCAAACGCGGCTTTTGCAGGTTTGGCGGCCGGCCTGTGGACCTGGCGTGAACCGCGACCCGGCGGGTTGCAAACGGAGGGCATGGAAGCGCCGTAGCATACATGACCCTCCGCGGCCTAGGGAAACCCGATTTGCCGCTGCGCCGGGGCTCCGTCCGTCGCGCCGGGTTTGGGGCGGTCAGGCTGAGCTACGCTTGATTCAGGGGGTGGGATGAATACGAGGTGAGTTTGATGGAAAGAGAGTCCCAAGCGGAGGAAAACAATCTCTACGCGCGGGTACTGCAGCGATTGAGCCTGGCGCTGCAGGAGGCGGAACGTGATGCCGGTGGTGGTCCAGGCGTGTCCGGCGAGCTGGAGGTGCGTGGGTTGACCCCGGCGGAGTTCGAGCTGATCCGTGCCTATCTGCAACGCGATTCCCAGTGGCTGTCCGGCTGGCATGCCGCCGCCGAGGAGCAGGCGCACCTGTCGCGTCAGGCGCTGCGTCCTGGCGTGCGTGGCACCAGCCGTCAGCGTCACAATGGCCGCAAGCATGCGCCACTGGCCTTGAAGCAGGCGCTCAGCTGCGCCCTGTGCAACACCGAAGTGCCCTGGCCCGAGGGTGCGGGACCGGCCATGTGTCCGGCCTGCGGCTCGCAGTTGTTGCGTGCCCGACAGCGCCTGCATACCTATCCGCATCACTAGGAGGGCCGTTGCCGTATCGTCGCAAGCCGTGAACGAGACGGCAACGGGGGCCGCCCCCGACAAATGCCGCTGCGACAGGTAGAGTGGCGGCATTGACCGGGGGAGGCGGGATGCCGATTCGTTATTTCTTCAAGCAACTGCTGCTGCCGCCTGGCGGCCTGCTGTTGCTGTTGCTGCTGGGCTGGTGGCTGCGCCGGCGTGCGCCGCGGCTGGCGGCGCTGTGTTTCGTCACGGGCTTCGGCGGGCTGTGGTTGATGAGCCTGCCGGTGGTGGTGGAATGGGCGGCGCGGGCGATCGAACGCGAGCCGGCGTTGAGCACGGCGCAATGGCCGGACCTGCGCGGGCAGGCCGGCGCCATCGTGGTGCTGGGGGCCGGGCGGGAACAGGCCGATCCGGCCTGGGGCGGCGACCAGCCGAGCTATGTCGCCCTCGAGCGCCTGCGCTATGCCGCGCGCCTGGCGAAGGCCTCCGGCCTGCCGATTCTCACCAGCGGCGGCCTGCACTATGGCCAGCCGCCGAGCGAGGCGGCGCTCGGCGCCGACGTGTTGCAGCGGGATTTCGGCGTGCCGACCCGTTGGCTCGAGGAGCGTAGCCGCACCACCTGGGAGAATGCCGTGCTCAGTGCCGAAATGCTGCGTGCCGCTGGCGTCGAGACGGTGGTGCTGGTGACGTCGGCGGCGCACATGCCGCGTTCGCGCTGGTGCTTCGAGCAGAACGGCCTCCAGGTGATCGCTGCGCCGATGGGCTTCATGGGCGCACACAACGCGCGCCCGCTGGGCGGCTGGCTGCCGGAGGCCAAGGCCTTCTGGCAGAACGGCATGCTGCTCAACGAGGCCGTCGGGATGCTGGTATACCCGCTCGTTTACGGCGCAGGGGGCGAGTGAGGGAGCTGGGTGCGCGTAGGTTGGGTTGAGCTCCGCGAAGCCCAACGGACGAGGCCGCAGGCGGCGGAGTCGTTGCGTCGTGGGCGCGTTCTAGCGGGCTCGGCCCTGCAATGTTGGGCTTCGCTGCTTCGCAGCTCAACCCAACCTACGCCTTGCGTCTGGCCAGCGCCCAGCCCAGCAGCAGGACGCAGACCGCGATCAGCGGCCACGAGCGCCAGCGCAGGTAGGGCGTCAGGCCCTGCATCGGCGTGACTTCGCCATAGAGCACGGCCTGCTCGAACTGCGGGATCTGCTCGGTGATGCGTCCGTAAGGATCGATCAGCACGGTGATGCCGTTATTGGTGGCGCGAATCATCCAGCGGCCGGCTTCCAGGGCGCGCATCTGCGCCATCTGCAGGTGTTGCAGCGGGCCGATGGAGCGGCCGAACCAGGCGTCGTTGCTCACCGTCAGCAGCAGGTCGCTCTGCGCCGCGAGGCCGGCGGCGAATTCCGGATAGACCACTTCGTAGCAGATGTAGGGCGCGACCTGCAGGCCCTTGGCCTGCAGCAGCGGCTGCCCCGGTTCGCCGCGGGCGAAGTCCGACATCGGCAGGTCGAAGAAGGCGATCAGCCCGCGCAGCAGATCCTGCAGCGGCACGTATTCGCCGAACGGCACCAGCTTCTGCTTGAGGTAGGTGCCCGCGCCGACGCCGGTGGTGGTCAGGCCGTTGTAGTAACGCGGCTCGCCGTAGGCGTTCGGCTGGCGCACCGGCACGCCGGTGATCAGCGCCGCGTCGCGCTGCTCGGCGAAGCCGGCCATCATCGACAGGTAGCCTTCGGCATGTTCCTTGAGGATCGGCACCGCGGTCTCCGGCCAGACGATCAGGTCCGCCGGGCGGCTGCGGAAGGTCATGTCGCGGTAGAGCAGCAGCTGCATCTCCAGCTTCTTCGGGTCCCACTTGATGCTCTGCGCGACGTTGCCCTGTACCGCGGCGACGGTCAGCGCCTCGCCCTTGGCGCTGGTCCAGGCCTGGCCCTCGAGCGCCAGGCCCGCCAGCCACGGCGCGATCAGC
>NZ_AZSV01000124.1:0-8974 GCF_000582595.1 Pseudomonas sp. BAY1663 | reverse complement strand
CCGGGGCGCTGTTCGGCGCGGCCGGTGTGCTGGCGCTGCTCGCCGGAGGCTGGTCGGCGCTGCGCGCGCCGCGGCTGAAGAGCCTGGTGGCCTATTCCACGGTGGCCCAGCTCGGCTATGCGCTGCTCGCCCTGGGCCTGCTGCTGCGCCTCGAGGAGCCGCGTCTGCATGCGGCGCTGTGGCTGTTTGTGCTGACCCATGGGTTGGCCAAGGTGTCGATGTTCCTCGCCGCCGGCGAACTGCAGACCATTCTCGGCAGCACCCGTGTGCAGGGCATGAAGGGCGCGAGTCAGAACGTGCCGGTCGCGCTGACGGCCTTCGCCGTGGCCGGCGGCAGCCTGATCGGCCTGCCGCCCAGTGGTGGCTTCCTGGCCAAGTGGCTGCTGTTGCAGCCGCTGTTCGAACGTCCCCAGCACTGGCCCTGGGTGCTGGCGGTACTGCTCGGCACGCTGATGTCCGCAGCCTACGTGTTCCGCGTGCTGGCCCACGGCTTCGACCGTGTGCGGCCGAATCCGCCGAGCATTCATCCGGATCGTCTGGCGCAGTGGCTGGCGCTGCTGCCGGGGTTGCTGGTGTGGAGCCTGGCGCTGATCAGCGAACCGCTGCTGCTCTGGCTCGGCGGGCTCGGCCAATGAACTGGAACAGCGTGCTGCCCCTGGGCATCGTGCTCAGCTCGCTGCTGCCGGGGCTGGTGATCTTCGCCCTGCGGGAAGACCAGCAGCGCCTGCGGGTGAGCCTCAACCTGCTCGGGGTGACGCTGAAGCTGCTGCTGGTCGGCGGCATGCTCTACGGCGTCAGCCAGGGGGTGGGGTTCCGCTTCAGCGTGCCGCTGCTGCCCGGTGCCGCGCTGGTCTTGCAAGGCGATGCGCTGTCGCTGCTGTTCGTCGCGCTGTCGTCGCTGCTGTGGGCGATGACCACTGTCTACGCCATCGCCTACCTGGAGGATTCGCCGCTGCGCTCGCGCTTCTTCGGCTATTTCAGCCTGTGCGTCAGTGCCACCGTGGGGGTGGCGCTGGCGGGCAACCTGGTCAGCTTCCTGCTGTTCTACGAGATGCTGACCCTGGCCACTTTCCCGCTGGTGGTGCACCGTGGCACGCCGGAGGCGCTGCGCGCCGGGCGCATCTACCTGGCCTATACGGTGGGCGGCGGCGCGCTGGTGCTGATGGGCGTGGCGCTGTTGCACAGCCTGGCCGGCACCCCGGACTTCCAGGCGGCCGGCTATCTGCTGGAGCGGGTGGGCGAACATGACGTGGCGCTACGCGTGGCGTTCGTCCTGCTGATCCTCGGCCTCGGGGTGAAGGCGGCGCTGATCCCGCTGCACGGTTGGCTACCCCAGGCGATGGTGGCGCCGGCACCGGTCAGCGCGCTGCTGCATGCGGTGGCGGTGGTCAAGGCGGGCGCCTTCGGTATCGTGCGGGTGGTCTACGACGTGTTCGGCGCCGAGGCGCTGACCCGCCTGGAGCTGGCCGGCCCGCTGCTCTGGCTGGCGGCGGCGACCATTCTCTATGGCTCGCTGCGTGCGCTGCAGCAGCAGGAACTGAAGAAGCGCCTGGCCTATTCGACCATCAGCCAGGTGTCCTACGTGACCCTCGGCGTGGCGCTGCTCGGGCCGATCGCCGCGATCGGCGGGCTGGTGCATCTGGTGCACCAGGGCTGATGAAGGTGACGCTGTTCTACTGCGCCGGCAATTTCTCCGAGACCCTCGGCATCCACCGTATCCGCGAGATGGACGGCGTCGGCCGGCGCATGCCCTGGAGCATGGCGGCGTTCACGGTCGGCGCGCTGGGCATGATCGGCATCCCGCCGATCGCCGGTTTCATCAGCAAGTGGACGCTGGGCCTCGGCGCGCTGCAGGTCGGGCAGGCCTGGGTGCTGCTGGTGCTGCTCGGCTCGGCGCTGCTCAATGCGGCCTATTTCCTGCCGCTGCTCTGGCGTGGCTGGTTCGCCGAGCCGGCGCGCTGGCCCAAGGACCGCTGGGCCGGCGAACGTCTCGAAACCCATTGGATGCTGCTGCTGCCGCCGTTGCTCACCGCGCTGCTGTCGCTGCTGGTCGGCCTGCTGGCCGCCACCGCGGTGAGCCCGCTGGGCTGGAGCCAACTGATCGTCGAGCGGGAGTTCGCCTTGTGAGTGCCTGGCTGTGGCTGCTGGTGCCGGCGACGCCGCTGCTCGCCGCGCTGGTGCTGGCGTGGCTGGGCGCGCGGGTTGCGCCCTGGCTGTGGTTGAGCTGCCTGCCGGCGCTGCTGGCGGTATGGCTGCCGCCGCCGACGCTGGAGTTGCTCTGGCTATGGGAAGGCGTGCGCTGGGGCGCGAGCGATAGCCTGACCCGCGCCTGGCTGGGCTTTTCCGCGGTGCTCTGGAGCTGCGCCGCGAGCTTCGCCAGCAGCAGCGTCGCCGACACCCGGCGCCTGCGCTTCTGGATGTTCTGGCAACTGGCGCTGGCCGGCAACCTGCTGCTGGTGATCGCCACCGATGCGCTGAGCTTCTACCTCGGCTTCAGCGTCATGAGCCTGTCGGCCTACGGGCTGGTCGTTCACCGTGGCGGACCGGGGCCGCGTCGTGCCGGCCGGCTCTACCTGCAGCTGGCGATCTGCGGCGAGATACTGCTGCTGGCGGGGTTGCTGCTGCGCAGCCACGCGGGCGGCAATTCGTTCGATTTCGCCAGCTGGCAGGCGCAGCCGGTCGACAGCCTGAGCCTGGCGTTGCTGCTGCTCGGCCTGGGCCTCAAGGCGGGGTTCTGGCCGCTGCACGTGTGGTTGCCGCTGGCCCACCCCGAAGCGCCGGCACCGGCCAGCGCGGTGCTTTCCGGGGCAATGCTCAAGGCCGGCTTCCTCGGCCTCTGGCGCTGCCTGCCGGAAGCCGACCCGACGCTCGCGGCCTGGAGCGCGCCGCTGCTCGGGGTTGGTTTCTGCGGTGCGCTGTATGCCGCGCTACTGGGGCTGTGCGCCGGCAAGACCAAGGCGGTGCTGGCGTATTCCTCGGTGAGCCAGATGGGCCTGATGCTGATGATCCTGGCGCTGGCCTGGAGTCCCGGCACGCCGGGCGCGGCGCTGTTGCCGGCGCTGGTGCTGTTCGGCGTGCATCACGGCCTGGCCAAGGGCGCATTGTTCCTGGCCGCCGGGCTGCTTCATGACAGCCGCCTGCCGCGCCCTGCCTGGGTGCTGCCGTGGTTGCCGGCGTTGGCGCTGCTGGGCGCGCCATTCACCAGCGGCGCGGCGGTGAAAGCGCTGCTCAAGGACGCCTGGCAGGCCAGCGCCTTCGCCGCCTGGGCGCCCTGGCTGAGCCTTTCCAGCGTCGCCACCGCGCTGCTGTTGCTGCGTGCGCTGTGGCTGATGCAGCGCGACCAGCGGCAGGCGCCGCGGCGGCGTCCGCCTGCGGCCCAGTGGTTGCCCTGGACGCTGCTGAGCATGGCGCCGGTCGTGCTGCCATGGGCCTGGCCGGCGCTGCGCGAACCCTTGCTGGCCAGCGTGTACCCGGGTGCTCTCTGGAAAGCGCTGTGGCCGTTGCTGGCGGCGCTGGGCCTGGCCGGGCTGGCCCTGTGGCGTGGCTGGCGGTCGCCGGCGCGCCTGGCCAGGTTGCCGAACCTGGCGCTGTGGTGGTCGCTGGCCCTCACCCGGGTGCTGCGCAACCCGCCGTTTCCCGAGCCGGCCATTCGCCTCGACAAGGCCCGCTGGCGCCGCCGCGAACGGCGCTGGAACCGTCTCTGGGAGGGCGGCACGCTGACCATCAGCGCCTGGCTGCTGGTGGGGTTGCTCTGGCTGGGCTGGCTCTGGTGAGCAGCTGTTAGGGCAAGGCTTTTTCGGCGAAGGGGCGCGTCTCCAGGCCCAGCTGCGCGCGGAAGCTTTCCATGTCGAACATGGTGCAGATTTCCTGGATCTGCCTGGCCGGGGTCAGGGTCCAGAAGGCCATGGCGGAAATGCTCACGACCTTGTCGCTGGGCGGATAGCCGAACGCGGGGCGCTCGATGGTGCCGATCAGGGTGCTCCAGGTGACCACCTTGTTGCCCTCGGCGATGCACTCCTCGACGGCCACTTCCAGGTCCGGCATGGCGTGGCGGATCTGTCGGATCATGTCGAGAAAGGCGGCGCTGTTCAATGGCCGGCCGGCGAACGAGCTCTTGTAGAGAAAGTCCTTGCTGTGCAGTTGCTCGGCCAGGGCCATGTGCCCGCGGTTCCAGGTCAGGTCGATGTGCTGGCGGGCCAGTTTCTTGCGGTCGTCCAGTGACATGCATGCGCTCCGCTGTTCCTGTTGGGGGGTGATCGAGTGTGCACTCTAGCAGTGCCTCGGCCCTTGCGGGAGCGCTGGCGGAGTCAGTCGTTGTCGAGCCTGATGCGGAAGGCGGCGCCGCCGAGCGGCGATTCGTCGAGGCTGAGTTCGCCGCCGTAGCTGTCGAGGATGTCCTTGACCACGGCCAGGCCGATGCCCTGGCCGGGATGCCGGGCGTCGAGGCGTTCGCCGCGGCGGATGATGCGCGCGCGCTGGTCGGGTGGCACGCCCGGGCCGTCATCCTCGACGTCGAGCAGCAGTTCGCCAGCGCTGCTCGTCGCGCTGACGCGAACCTGTCGCAGGCACAGGCGGTAGGCGTTCTCCAGCAGGTTGCCGAGCAGTTCCATCAGCGCGCCCTGTTCCATCGATACCAGGCAGTCGTCCGCCAGGCGCAGTTCGACCTGCACCTGCTTGTCGCGGTAGACCTTGTCCAGCGTGCTGCACAGGCTGTGCAGCAGCGGTTGCAGTTCGACGCGGTGGCGCACCAGGCCGCTCTTGCCGAGGCTGGCGCGCTGCAGCTGGTAGCCGATCTGCTGGCTCATGCGCTCGATCTGCGCGTGCATCACCTGTGCCTGCTCGCGGCTCTGCGGCTGGCCGCAGAGGCTTTCGCCGACGCCCTGCAGCACGCTGAGCGGGGTCTTCAGGCTGTGCGCCAGGTCGCCGAGGGAATTGCGGTACTGCTCGCGCTGGTGCCGCTCGCCGTCGAGCAGGCGGTTCAGCGAGCGGGTCAGGCGCAGCAGCTCGCGCGGGTGCCGGTCGCTGAGGTGCTCGCGGCGGCCGGCCTCCACTTCGTCGAGCTCGGCGCTGACCCGCCTGAGCGTGCGAAAACCCCAGGTCAGGCCGAGCCAGAGCAGCGCCAGCAGCACCAGCAGGCCGCCGCCGAGCCACAGGTAGAGTTGGCGGCGGAATTCCTCGTAGAGGCTGCGGTATTCGCTGGTCGGCTGCATGGTGACGAAGCTGAAGGCGGTGTCTTGGTTGCCGGGCAGGTATAGTTCGACGTCGTAGACGAAGTATTCCAGGCCCTCGGCGTCGCGCACGCGGAGGAACTCGGTGACCCCGCCCTGGTAGCGCGGGCGGTAGTCGATGCGCTCGTCGGCCGCCGAGCGCGAGCGCCAGAGCAATTCGCCGCGCTGGTCGAAGATGAAGCCGAGCAACTGGGCATCCGGCAGGTCGAATTCCTCGTCCGGCAGCCGCTCGGGCATTTCCAGCCGCCCGCTTTCCAGCTGCGCGGCGCTGATCAGGGTGCTGGCGTCGGCGGCCAGGCGCTGCTCGATGACCTTTTCGAAGGTCAGGCTGAAGGCGCCCTGCAGCAGCGGCAGCAGCGCCAGCATGAACAACGCCGCGAGGCTGGCGGCGCCGAGCATCAGGCGCAGGCGCAGTGACATGGCGCCGCCGCGGCGGCTGCCGATGCGTGCCCGCAGCCGGCGCCAGCGACGGTTCATCGGCAGCGCTCGGTGAACAGGTAGCCGAGGCCGCGCACGGTCTCGATCGGCTTCATCGCGCAGCGGGCCTCGAGCTTGCGCCGCAGCCGGCCGACCAGTACCTCGATCACGTTGGGATCGCGCTCCTCGTCGCCGCTGTAGAGCTGTTCCATCAGCCGTTCCTTGGCCACCACCTGCTGCTGGTGGCGCATCAGGTATTCGAGGATGCGGTATTCGTAGGCGGTCAGCGCCAGCGGTTCGCCATGGGCGCTGGCCTGCTTGCGGTTGAGGTCGAGCTTCAGCGGGCCGGCCTCGATGCTTGCCTGGGTGAAGCCGCAGGAACGCCGCAGCAGCGCATTCAGGCGCGCCTCCAGTTCCTCGAACTGGAATGGCTTGACCACGTAGTCGTCGGCGCCGGCGGCCAGGCCTTCGACCTTGTCCTGCCAGTTGCCGCGCGCGGTGAGGATGAGGATGGGGAAGCTGCGGCCGCGGCTGCGCAGCTGGCGGATCAGGTCCAGGCCGCTGATGCCCGGCAGGCCGAGGTCGATGATGGCGAGGTCGTAGTTGAATTCGTGGCTCTGGTACAGGGCCTCTTCGGCGTTGGGCACGGCATCGACGACGTGGCCGCTCTCGCCGAGGCGGGTCTGCAAGTGGTGGCGCAGCAGCGCCTCGTCTTCCACCACCAGCACCTTCATGTTGGCTGCGCTCCCTGTATGGACGGCCGGGCGGCCCGGCCGTCGTTCATCGTTATTCTTCAGAAGTGATAGTTCAGCCCGAGATAGGCCTGCTTGCTGCTGTGCAGGTCGATCGAGCCGAGCTTGCCGACGCCGCGCTCGGCCACTTCGGTGCCGGCGTTGCTGCGCAGGTAACGGTAACCGGCCTCCACCGAGACGTTATCGGCCAGCGTCTGCAGGATACCGGCCTGCAGGCCGACCAGGTAGCCGATGTCGCTGTCGCGGCTGTAACCGCGCGATTCGTGCTCCAGCTTGGTCAGGCCGGCGCTGGCGCCGCCGAACAGGCGGGTGCTGTCGCCCAGCGGGAGGAACAGGTCGTAGCTGCCGATCAGGTTCTGCTGACGCAGCTTGAGGGTGCTGCCGTAGTCGTCGGAGACGTTCTCGTAGGTCAGGTAGTAGCGGCCTTGGTCGGTCATCTGGCCGCCGCGTACGCCCCAGGTGCCGCTGTTCTTGATCACGTCATCGAAGCGATCTTGCCCCATGTTCTGTTTCAGCGAGCCGGAACGGTCGATGTTGACGGTACTCTCGCCCCAGGTGATGCCGGCGAAGTTTTCCGCGGCATGGGTGCCGAGGCTGAAGAGTCCGAGGGACGTGGCGATGGCCAGAGTGTGCAGTGTTTTCATCGGTGACTCCTTTTCAGGCAGCGGGTTACTGACGGCCCCTAGCCTGAACGGTGATCACTGAACCTCGACTGAATCCCGCCTGAACCTGCGCTGAACGAGTGCTGGATGGCCCGCCGGCGGTCGCTTGGCGAGCGAAGCGGAGCCGCGGCCAGGCACTCTACCCGGCAGGCAGCTGTTTCGTTCAGCGGGTTGCCCTACCTTTTCTGTTCGTTCGGAAGAAGCTGCGATCAGGCGCGGCACGACTCGTCCCAATCGAGGCGGCTGCGCAGCAGATACGCCGCTTCGGCTCGATTGGAGGCGCCGATCTTGCGCAACAGGTTGTGGATGTGGCTCTTGATGGTGTGCGGGCTCAGGCACAGCTGTTCGGCGATCTCGGCGTTGGACAGGCCCTTGCCGGCCAAGCTGAGGATTTCCCGTTCACGCAGGGTCAGGCTGGTCTTGGTTTCGGCGAGCTGGCGCATCCGTCGCCACTGCCCGAGCAGGCGTTCGGTGAGCACGCGCGGCAGCCAGTCGCCGCCTTCGAGCAGCACGCGGATGCCTTCGAGCAGGTGCTCGCGGGTGGCGTGGCTGTAGAACACGCCGCGAATCACCGGGTGCTTGTCCACCAACTGCTCGGCCTGCTCGGGCACGATGTTCACCAGCGCCACCGGCGTGTGCTCGTCGAGTTGGTCGATCACGCTGGAAATCTGTTCGGCCTGGCTGTGCCCGGCGTCGACCAGGAACAGATCGGCACCGCGATGCTGGCGGGATTCCAGCCCGGCCAGGGAGACTTCGAGCTGCGCCTGCTCGCCGAGGAAATGGCGAAAGAACAGCCCCAGCAGCTCATTGCCGGTCAGGAGGGTGACAGTCGGGGAGGGAGGGTCCCGGGTAAGATCCGCGTCCATGTTCGGTACCTAGGCAGTCGGGCATGAATGATGAAATCGATGAAAAAGTTACTAAACGACCAGCACCTTGCGGCGAAGTTCAGCTGCGTATCGGCGAACGCTCATTATCCCGGGCGAGCGTGCGCCGCTCGGCCGTGATCGGGGGGCGCCGTCCTGGCAGCTGCGCGTTTTTGCACTAAGGTTGGGGGCATGAGTGTGATCGCTTCTCGCGTGCAGCCGCGTGAACTCAGCCTGCGCGCGCTGGCGACCGGGCTGCTGCTGGGCGCCTGCTGACGCCCTCGAACGTCTACTCGGGGCTGAAGATCGGCTGGTCGTTCAACATGTCGATCATCGCCCTGCTGATCGGCTTCGCCCTCTGGCGCAGCCTCGCGGCCGGCTTCGGCCTGCCGCGCTGGAGCCTGCTGGAAAGCAACATCAACCAGACCACCGCCTCGTCCTGCGCTTCCATCGTCTCCGGCGGGCTGGTGGCGCCGATCCCGGCCTACACGCTGCTCACCGGCCAGCAGCTGGACAGCCTGGCGCTGATGGCCTGGGTGTTCTCGGTGAGCTTTCTCGGCATCTGGGTGGCCTGGTACCTGCGCCCGTCGCTGATCGTCGAGTCCAGGCTGCGCTTTCCCGAGGGCATGGCGACGCTGGCGACCCTGCAGCAGATCTACAGCCATGGCGCCGAGGCCGGCCGCCGCTTGTGGGTGCTGGGCGGTGCGGCGCTGCTTGCCGCCGGTGCCAAGTTGAGCGACGTCTTCCTCTGGGCGTTGCCGCGCTGGGCGCCGTCGGCGCAGCTCGAGCGCTTGACCTTCGCCGTCGAGCCGTCGCTGCTGTTGCTGGGCTTCGGCGGCATCATCGGTCTGCGCGTCGGCCTGTCGCTGTTGCTCGGCGCCGTGCTGGCATGGGGCTGCTCGCACCCTGGCTGCTGGCCGAGGGTTGGTGCGGCTGCCGTCCGCGGCGCAAGGGCCGCAGTTCGCCGTGTTCGTCGAATGGCTGCTGTGGCCGGGCGTCAGCCTGATGGTCTGCGCCACGCTCACCGCGCTGGGGCTGCGCCTGTGGCGCGG
>NZ_AZSV01000123.1:0-8995 GCF_000582595.1 Pseudomonas sp. BAY1663 | reverse complement strand
CAGCCGCGCAACCGGGTGCTGCGCGAGGCCAGCCTGTGGCCGCTGGCGCGTACCCAGCCGCGCGACCTGGTGGCGCTGGCGCGTATCGAGGACATGCATCCGCGCACCGTTCGCCAGGACGGGGAAACGCTGCTGGAACTGATTCGCCAGGCCGCGGCCACGCCCGAACAGGACTGGCCGGCGCCGCTGCCCGAGCCGCTGCCGCTGGAAGTGTCGGGCCTGTTGAAGAAGCTGCGTGCGGTCGGCCAGCGCGAGGCCAAGGAGCTGGAAATCGCGCCGGAGCTGATGCTGCGCAAGAAGACCCTCGAGGCGCTGCTCAAGAGCGGCTACCCCGACGGCCCTTACGAACTGCCCGATTCCCTGCGTGGCTGGCGCCGCGTGCGAATGGGGCAGGCCCTGCTCGATGTCCTGGAAAAGCGACCATGAAACGCATCTGCTCTATCTACAAAAGCCTGCGCAAGAACGAGATGTACCTGTATGTCGACAAGCGCGATGCCCTCAAGCGTGTGCCGGAGGGGTTGCTCGCGGCGTTCGGCCCACCGCAGCTGGCCTTCGAAATGCTGTTGACTCCCGAGCGCCAGCTGGCGCGCGAGGATGCGACCAAGGTGCTGGCCAATATCGAGAAGCAGGGCTATCACCTGCAGATGCCGCCAGCCGAGGACGAGTACATCGAGCACCTGCCCGAAGAGCTGCTGCGCATGAACGATCCGCTGTAGGCGATCACGCCAGGACTGACCGCGGACAAGGAATCGGGCCGAAATCAGGCCTATGCTCAGGCGACGTGTACAAAGGAGATGGCTCATGAAAACGCGTTCCTGGATACTCGGCTCCATCCTGGCTGGCCTGGCACTGACTGCCCATGCGCAGCAGGCGCCGGACTACGACAACCAAGCCTGGCAGCAGCACTGGCAGAAGATGCAGGAGTACCGTCAGGCCTGGCAGGCTGCAAAGACGCCGGAGGAGCGGCAGAAGCTTCGCGACGAACACTGGCAAAGCATGCAGTCCGGCTTCGGCATGATGGGCGGCTGCCCGATGGGTGGGCCCGGCGCCGGCATGGGCAAGCAGGGCGGCAAGCCCATGCAGGGCGGTATGGGTGGCATGGGCGGTGGGCGCATGATGGGCGCGCCTTCCAAGGAAATGCTGGATATGCGCATCCAGCACATGGAGCAGATGCTCGAACAGATGCGCAGTCATCGCGAACTGCTCGACAAGTCCTGATGAGGCTGAGGCAGCCCATCGCCTCGCGGGGCAGCCTCGCATCTTCCCGGGCGACCGGCTGGCCGCCCGCTATTGGCCGGCCATCCGCCAATGGCTAGACTTGCCGTTTTACCGGTAGTGACACCTTCATGGCGGCCAAAGTCGAACCCTTCTGGAAACGCAAAACCCTTGCCGAACTCGACTCCACCGAGTGGGAGTCGCTGTGCGATGGCTGCGGACTCTGCTGTCTGCAGAAGCTCGAGGACGAAGAGGACGGTACCGTCTATTACACGCGCATCGCCTGCAAACTGCTCGACCTCGAGAGCTGCCAATGCAGCGACTATGCGAATCGGCGCGCCAGCGTGCCGGATTGCATCCAGCTCAATGCCGCGGACGCCGCGCAATTCAAATGGCTGCCGCCCACCTGCGCCTACCGCCTGGTTGGCGAGGGCAAGGACCTGCCGCTCTGGCACCACCTGGTCTGTGGTGATCGCGAGGCGGTGCACGTCGAGCGTATTTCGCAAGCCGGGCGGATGCTCGCTGAAGGCAGCGTTGCGGAAGAGGACTGGGAAGAGCATCTGATTTTTCGTGCCGGTTGAATCAAACCGCCGTTCACAGCGTCATAGATCAACCGACCCCGCATACGACCCGATCCCTGGAGCTGTCTTCAATGCCTGCCCGCTCGCTGTTGCTGTTTGCCTTTCTTCTGCTTTTCGGTGCGCATGCCCAGGCGGCCAAACGGGTCGATCTGGACTATCGCGTGCGCTTGCTGCCCGATGAAGACCAGGCCGAGGTCCAGTTGCTGCTGGAAAAAGGCGAAATGGTCCGCCTGCTGGAATTCAACCTGGGCGACGAAGGCTACTACAGCGATTTCGCGACCGACGGCGAATGGCGGCAGGAGACGCCCGAGCAGGGCACCTGGCTGCCCGGGAAGGGCAAGGCGCGGTTGAGCTATCGGGTGCGCATCAGCCACCCGCGCGGCGATGGCCGCTTCGATGCGCGGATGACCGAGAACTGGGCGCTGTTTCGTGGCGACGACCTGGTGCCGCCCGCGCGCCTCGATCAGGTCGACGGGGTGAAACTGGTGTCGCGGATCAGCTTCGAGCTGCCGGAAGGCTGGAAAAGCATCGAAACCGGCTGGCCGCGCGTCGGCAAGAACCGTTTCCGGGTGGACAACCCCGAGCGCCTGTTCGATCGGCCGACCGGCTGGATGCTCGCCGGCAAGCTGGGAAGCCGCCGCGCCAAGCTCGGCGAGACCGACGTGACGGTCGCCGCGCCGGTGGGCGAGGGCGTGCGCCGCATGGATATCCTGACCATGCTGACCTTCGTCTGGCCGGAGATCCAGCACGTATTCCCACGCGATCCGGAGAAACTCTTGATCGTCGGCGCGGGCGATCCGATGTGGCGTGGTGGCCTGTCCGCTCCCAATTCGTTCTACATGCATGCCGACCGTCCGCTGGTCAGCGAGAACGGTACCAGTTCGCTGGTCCACGAACTGGTGCATGTCTTCAGCCGGATCCAGGACACCGACCGCAGCGACTGGATCAGCGAGGGCTTGGCCGAGTACTACGCCATCGAACTGGTGCGGCGCGCCGGCGGCATGAGCGAGGACCGCTACCAGGCCGTGCGCGAGGATCTGAGCGACTGGAGCCGCAAGGTCGACAGCCTGCGCACCGCGCGTTCCACCGGTCCGGTGACCGCGCGGGCGGTGCTGCTGCTGCAGGAGCTGGACAAGGAGATCCGCCAGCGCAGCAAGAGCCGTTATTCGCTCGACGACGTGAGCCGCGGGCTGATGCGGCTGGACAAGGTCAGTACCCAGGACTTCATCGACATCACCGAAACATTGCTGGGCGGCGGCTCGAAGGTGCTCGACACACGCCTGCTGCGCTGAGCCCGCTGTTCGTTAACGATTCGCCGCGCCGCTGAAATCATTTAGGGTGACAGGCTTGTTTCGACGAGGAACCGGAGCTTCCATGAGCATCATCGATCTGCGCAGCGACACCGTCACCCAGCCGACCGCGCCGATGCGCGAGGCCATGCTGCGTGCCGCGACCGGCGACGACGTCTATGGCGAGGACCCCACGGTCAACCGGCTGGAACGCGAACTGGCCGGGCGCCTGGGTTTTTCCGCCGGGCTGTTCGTGCCGTCCGGCACCATGAGCAACCTGCTGGGCTGATGGCGCATTGCGAGCGTGGCGACGAGTACATCGTCGGGCAGCAGGCGCATACCTACAAGTACGAGGGCGGCGGCGCGGCGGTGCTGGGCTCGATCCAGCCGCAGCCCATCGAAATGGAAGCCGACGGTTCGCTGGACCTGGCGCGCGTCGAGGCGGCGATCAAGCCGGACAATTTCCACTTCGCCCGCACCCGCCTGCTGGCGCTGGAAAACACCATGCAGGGCAAGGTGCTGCCGCTGGACTATCTGGCCGCCGCGCGTGCGTTCACCCGCGAGCGGGGGTTACAGCTGCACCTGGATGGCGCGCGGCTGTTCAACGCGGCGGTGAAGCTCGGCTGCGACGCACAGGCGATCACTCGCCATTTCGATTCGGTGTCGGTCTGTCTGTCGAAGGGCCTGGGAACGCCGGTCGGCTCGGTGCTCTGCGGCAGCGACGCCTTCATCGCCAGGGCGCGGCGCCTGCGCAAGATGGTCGGCGGCGGCATGCGCCAGGCCGGCATCCTCGCCGCCGCGGGGCTGTATGCGCTGGAGCACCACGTCGAGCGGCTGGCCGCGGACCATCATCTGGCGCAGGCGATCGGCTCCGGGCTGGCGGCGCTCGGCTATGCCGTCGAGCCGGTGCAGACCAACATGGTCTACCTGGACATCGGCGATCGGGCGCCGGCGCTGGCGGCGTTCTGCGCACAGCGCGACATTCGCCTGACGCCGGCGCCGCGGCTGCGCCTGGTGACGCACCTGGACCTGCGCCCCGAGCATGTTCAGCCGATCCTCGACAGCTTCGCCGCGTTCGCCCGGGCTGATCGGGCGGGTGCCGTCGAATAGCTTGATTCAATCGACGTTATCCCCTATACCCGGCGCGCAGGCCCGATATAATGCGGCCCTTTGCCGGCTATCCGTTTGGGTAGTTGCGAACCGGCTTTCGGTGGTCCCGCCTCGCCGTGTCGTTTTGCAGCCGTTCGGCCGCAGTCCTCTGGAAGAAATCTATGAAAAGCGCAGAAACCCGTGAAGCCTTCCTCCGCTTCTTCGAAGAGAAGGGCCACACCCGCGTGGCCTCCAGTTCGCTGATCCCGGCGAACGACCCGACCCTGCTGTTCACCAACGCCGGCATGAACCAGTTCAAGGACTGCTTCCTCGGCCTGGAGAAGCGCGTCTACACCCGCGCCACCACCAGCCAGAAGTGCGTGCGCGCCGGCGGCAAGCACAACGACCTGGAGAATGTCGGCTATACCGCGCGCCACCACACCTTCTTCGAGATGCTCGGCAACTTCAGCTTCGGCGACTATTTCAAGCGCGATGCCATCCATTACGCCTGGGAATTCCTCACCTCCGAGAAGTGGCTGAGCCTGCCCCGGGAAAAGCTCTGGGTCACCGTCTACGCCAGCGACGACGAGGCCTACGACATCTGGACCCAGGAGGTCGGCGTGCCGGCCGAGCGCATGGTGCGCATCGGCGACAACAAGGGTGCGCCCTACGCCTCGGACAATTTCTGGGCGATGGGCGATACCGGCCCCTGCGGCCCCTGCACCGAGATCTTCTTCGACCATGGCGAGCACATCTGGGGCGGCCCACCCGGTAGCCCGGAAGAAGACGGCGACCGCTACATCGAGATCTGGAACAACGTCTTCATGCAGTTCAACCGCACCGCGGACGGCGTCCTGCATCCGCTGCCGGCACCGAGCGTGGATACCGGCATGGGCCTGGAGCGCATCAGCGCGGTGTTGCAGCACGTCAACTCGAACTACGACATCGACCTGTTCCAGAACCTGCTGAACGCCGCGGCCGAAGCCATCGGCTGCCGCAACGAAGGCCAGGCGTCGCTGAAGGTCGTCGCCGACCACATCCGCTCCTGCGGCTTCCTGATCGCCGATGGCGTGACGCCGTCCAACGAGGGCCGTGGCTACGTGCTGCGCCGCATCATTCGCCGCGCCTGCCGCCACGGCAACAAGCTCGGCGCCAGGGGCAGCTTCTTCCACCGCATCGTCGCCGCGCTGGTGGCGGAGATGGGCGATGCCTTCCCCGAGCTCAGGCAGCAGCAGGCGCACATCGAGCGCGTGCTGAAGAACGAGGAAGAGCAGTTCGCCAAGACCCTGGAACAGGGCCTGAAGATCCTCGAGCAGGATCTGGCGGAGCTCGAAGGCGACGTCATTCCCGGCGAGGTGGTGTTCAAGCTGTACGACACCTACGGCTTCCCGGTGGACCTGACCGGCGATATCGCCCGCGAGCGCAACCTGACCCTCGACGAGGAAGGCTTCGAGCGCGAAATGCAGGCCCAGCGCGAGCGCGCACGTTCGGCCAGCGCCTTCGGCATGGACTACAACGCCCTGGTCAAGGTCGAGGGGGAAACGCGCTTCATCGGTTACCAGGGCACCGCCGGCAACGGCAAGGTGCTGGCGCTGTTCAAGGACGGCGTGGTCGTCGACAGCCTGGGCGCCGGCGAGGAGGGCGTGGTGGTGCTCGACCAGACGCCGTTCTATGCCGAGTCCGGCGGCCAGGTCGGCGATTGCGGCTATCTCGCGGCGCCAGGCCTGCGCTTCGATGTGCGCGATACCAGCAAGGCCGGTGGGGCGTTCCTGCATCATGGCATCGTCGACAGCGGCAGGCTGCAGGTCGGCGCCGAGGTGGAAGCGATCGTCGATGCCTCGGTTCGCCAGGCCACCGCGCTCAACCACTCGGCGACGCACTTGCTGCACGCGGCGCTGCGCGAGATTCTCGGCGAGCACGTGAGCCAGAAGGGCTCGCTGGTCGACAGCCAGCGCCTGCGCTTCGACTTCAGCCACTTCGAGGCGATCAAGCCCGAGCAGCTCAAGGCCCTGGAGGATCGCGTGAATGCCGAAATTCGCCGCAATACGGCGGTGGAGATCGAGGAAACCGATATCGACAGCGCCAAGGCCAAGGGCGCCATGGCCCTGTTCGGCGAGAAATATGGCGAATCCGTACGGGTGCTGACCATGGGCAGCGGATTCTCGGTCGAACTGTGCGGCGGCACCCACGTCGATCGCACCGGTGATATCGGCCTGTTCAAGATCACCAGCGAAGGCGGCGTGGCCGCTGGCGTGCGCCGCATCGAGGCGGTCACCGGTGCGCAGGCGCTGGCCTATCTGAACGAGGCCGAGGAGCAGCTGAAAGAGGCGGCGAGCCTGGTCAAGGGCAGCCGCGAGAACCTGCTGGACAAGCTCTGCGGCATTCTCGAGCGCAATCGCCAGCTGGAAAAGGAACTCGAGCAGCTCAAGGCCAAGGCCGCCAGCGCCGCCGGCGACGATCTCGCCGGTTCCGCGGTGGATATCAAGGGCGCGCGCGTGCTCGCCGCCAGGCTGGACGGCTCGATGGCAAGGCTTTGCTGGCGCTGGTCGATCAGTTGAAGAACAAGCTCGGCAGCGCGGTGATCCTGCTCGGCGGCGTGCTGGACGACAAGGTGGTGCTGGTCGCCGGCGTGACCCAGGACCTGACCTCGCGCTTGAAGGCCGGCGACCTGATGAAGCAGGCTGCCGCTGCCGTGGGCGGCAAGGGGGCGGCCGCCCCGACATGGCACAAGGGGGAGGTACCGAGCCGGCCAGGCTCGACGAGGCGCTGGCGCTGGCTCGCGCATTCGCCGAGCAGGGGCTGTAAACGGCCACGTGCGTCTGGTTTCGAAGGGCCTGCTCCGGATGGCCCGCTTCAGCTCGTCGGAGGCCGCCCGCGCGGCGGCCTCGGCGCTTGGCAGTGTTCGGAGTTGTATGTTTAATGAGCGCCTTGACGGGGCATTAGGCGGCTAAGAAATGGCTTTGATCGTACAGAAGTTTGGAGGTACCTCGGTCGGCACCGTCGAGCGTATCGAACAGGTGGCCGAGAAGGTCAGGAAGTTCCGCGAAGGCGGCGACGATATCGTCGTCGTGGTCTCGGCGATGAGCGGCGAAACCAACCGCCTGATCGATCTTGCCAAACAGATCAGCGAGCAGCCCGTTGCCCGCGAGCTGGATGTGATGGTGTCCACCGGCGAGCAGGTGACCATCGCGCTGCTGGCCATGGCGCTGATCAAGCGTGGCGTTCCCGCGGTGTCCTACACGGGCAACCAGGTGCGCATCCTCACCGACAGCGCGCACACCAAGGCGCGCATCCTGCAGATCGACGCGCAGCGTATCCAGCGCGACATCAAGGCCGGGCGCGTGGTGGTGGTGGCCGGATTCCAGGGGGTGGACGAGAAGGGCAACATCACCACGCTCGGCCGCGGTGGCTCCGATACCACGGGGGTGGCGCTGGCCGCTGCGCTGAAGGCCGACGAGTGCCAGATCTACACTGACGTGGATGGCGTCTACACCACCGACCCGCGGGTGGTGGCCAAGGCTCAGCGTCTGGACAAGATCACCTTCGAGGAGATGCTGGAAATGGCCAGCCTCGGCTCCAAGGTCCTGCAAATCCGTGCGGTGGAATTTGCCGGCAAGTACAGCGTGCCGTTGCGCGTGCTGCACAGCTTTCAGGAGGGTCCGGGTACCCTCATTACCCTTGATGAAGAGGAATCCATGGAACAGCCCATCATTTCCGGCATCGCCTTCAATCGCGACGAAGCCAAGCTGACCATTCGTGGGGTGCCGGATACGCCCGGTGTGGCCTTCAAGATCCTCGGCCCGATCAGCGCCGCGAACGTGGAAGTGGACATGATCGTGCAGAACGTCGCGCACGATAACACCACCGACTTCACCTTCACCGTGCATCGCAACGACTACAACAATGCGCTGCAAGTGCTGCAGAGCATCGCCGAGGAGATGGGCGCGCGTGAAGTGATCGGCGATACCGATATCGCCAAGGTGTCCATCGTCGGCGTCGGCATGCGTTCCCACGCCGGCGTCGCCAGCCGCATGTTCGAGGCGCTGGCCAAGGAAAACATCAATATCCAGATGATTTCCACTTCGGAGATCAAGGTGTCGGTCGTGATCGAGGAGAAGTATCTCGAACTGGCCGTGCGTGCATTGCATACCGCCTTCGAGTTGGATGCACCGGCTGGCAATACTGCGGAGTGATTGGCAGAAGGCGCGCTAGGCCGCGCCTTCTGTCGTATTGGGCGGCGCGAAAAGGAACTTTAGGCTCCCGCACGCTGGTCAATAGCTGTTGAAAGGCTCTGGCTTCAATGTTTTACGGAACACTATCCGTTTTTATCTTTGCAGACTGTTTACTGAACTGAATCCGTTTAAGGAGAAAGGAATGCTGATTCTGACTCGCCGGGTTGGAGAAACCCTGATGGTGGGTGACGATGTGACTGTCACTGTGTTGGGTGTGAAAGGGAACCAGGTACGTATCGGCGTCAATGCGCCCAAAGAGGTGGCGGTGCATCGCGAGGAGATCTACCAACGGATCCAGAAAGAGAAGGATCAGGAACCAAGCCACTAATTTTTCTGTAATTTTTGGCTTTGCAAACGGGGTAAAGATGGGTATGATGCGCCCCGTGTTGCGGAGAGGTGGCCGAGTGGCCGAAGGCGCTCCCCTGCTAAGGGAGTACACCTCAAAAGGGTGTCGGGGGTTCGAATCCCCCTTCTCCGCCATTTTGCGTTCTAGGGTTTCGATTCTCGCGTCAGCCAGTTTTCCTGTCGGAAAGCGCCACGGCAAAATGCTTGACCATCATTGTTAACTCCCTATAATGCGCACGCTCAG
>NZ_AZSV01000122.1:0-9228 GCF_000582595.1 Pseudomonas sp. BAY1663 | reverse complement strand
CCAATGAAAGCAAAACTTTCATTCAACACACCCAATCTTGCCAGTCCGGTGTCAAGCAGCCTGTCCCCATGAAATGAGAAGAACCTTTTTTACGGCTATGCCATAGCGCGTTGCGCAGGTTGGGTCGAGGAGCGAAGCGCCGAAGCCCAACACGTTCCAGTTGGGCTTCGCTGCGCTCAGCGCCAACTTGTCCGTGAACGTCCGATCGCCCGGGCAGCGGCTTTCACCGCCAAGCCAAGAGAAGGATCAGAGCGCCAGCACATCCGCCGGCCGTCGGCGGAACCAGCCGGTGAGCGACAGGCGCTCGGCCTGGGTGGCCAGCACCTCATGGGGGAACTCGCCGGAAAGGAACACCACCAGGTTGCCGGCCAGCGGCGGGACGTCCAGTTGCGAGCCGTCGGCGAAGTGCATGCGCAGCATACCGCCATGCGCTGGCTGCCAGTCCGGATTGAGGTAGAGCACCGCGGTCACGCAACGGCTGTCGTCATCGCGGAAGCGGTCCAGGTGGGTCTGGTAGAACGCCCCCGGCGGGTAGAAGGCGAAATGGCACTCGAACTCCTCCAGGCCGAGGAACAGCTCGCGGTTGAGCTGCTGGCGCAAGCCGTCCATGAGCTCGAGGTAGTCATCGCACACCGGCGACTGGCCGGGCTCCAGCCACTGGATATGGTCGCTGCGGATGCCTTCGTGCACCACCTGCGCCTCGCCGCGGCCGACGCCGGCCGGCGCCAGCGCACCCTCGGCCTCGCGCCTGCGGCACTCGTCGGCCAGCTTGTGGGTCACATCACTGGAAAGGAAGGAACGCTGCAACGACCAGCCGCGCTCGGCCAGGTCGTCGATGATCGAAGAGAACGGCAAGGAAGTGACTCCGAAGGGATACTGACAGAGTCTAGAGTCTGTCGCGACTCCGCCACAAGCTGCGCTGCGGCAATCTCGCCAGCCCGCGGCGGCAGCGCGTTCGCGCCTCGACAAGCATACGCCGGGGCACGGAAAATAGACCGCCCGCCAGACAGGAGTTTCCATGCGCGCCCTTTTAGCCTGTGCACTGCTGACCTTCAGCCTCGTCGGCTTCGCCGATACCTACGAAGAGCTCTACGAGACCGCCGGCTGGACCGAACAGCGGGCCAATTTCGCCGATGCGCTGACCACCGCCCAGCAACGCTACAAGGACACCCTGCCGCCGGCGGTGTTCCAGGCGCTGGTCACCAACAGCAATCGCCGCTTCGCCTCCCACGCCATCGACCAGCGGGCCCTGGGTGCGCTGCGGGCGAATCTGGCGCAGCCGCAGCCATCGCTGGCGTTCTTCCAGTCGCCGCTGGGGCGCAAGATCGTCTCGGCCGAAGTCCTCGCCGCCCGCCGCGAACAGCTGGCCCGCCACGCCGGCGGCCTGCCGCGCATGGAGGCCGGCAGCAATCGTCAGTTGCTGATCCGTCATCTGGCCCAGGCCATTCCCGCCAGCGAAGCGGGCGCCGAGGTCAGCCTGGCGCTGGCCGGGGTCGCGGCCGACAGCCTCAGCCAGATGATTCCCGGCCTGCTCGGCGGCGGCCAGGCGCAAAGCCTGCTGAGCAGCCAACGCCGGCGCATGGTCGAGCAGATCGAGGGCGATCTCGACAACACCCTGCTCTACGTCTATCGCGAGCTGTCCGATGCCGAGCTGGAGGAGTTCCTGCAGTTCGCCCAGTCGGACGCGGGCAAGGCCTACTACCAGGCTGCGCTGCAGGCACTGCGGGCCGGTCTGGCGGTGGGCATGAGCGGCAACGAGCTGGAACCGCAGCAGCCGAGCATCTGACCCGGCGCTACTTCAGCCGCTCGCGCAGGAAGTCGAAGTAGGCGCGGCGAAGCTCTTCGCGTTCGTTCGCCAGATGGTGGCGCGCATCGGGCAGGCGGAGGATTTCCGATGTGGCGAACTTGCGCTGCAGCATGGGCAGGTTGTGGCGCCAGTCCACGGTCATGTCCGCCTCGCCCTGAATGATCAGCGGCGAGTGCGTGCTGTCCGGCGCCCCCTCGATCCGCGGGATCCAGCGCGACAGCGCACCGACCCAGGCCGTGGGCAGGATGTCCGGCTGCAGCGGATCGCGGCTCTGGACGAACTCGAGGAAGGCGGGATCGCTGGAATTGTCGGTGAAGGTCCGCGGGATCTGCCGCACGAAGCGCCGCACCAGCTCGTAGCTGAGCCGCGAGCGCAGCCAGGCGCGCGGGCGGATCAGCGGTGCCAGCAGGATGGTCCGCCCCAGATCGGGGTTGTCCGTCTGGTGCAGCAGATGGTCGAGGGCGATGGCGCCGCCGGTGCTCTGCCCGAGCAGATGCCAGGGGCGCGGCAGATCCAGCTGGCGCGCCTGTTCGAACAGCCCGGCCAGCACCGCCTGGTACTCGTCGAACTCGTTGATGCTGGCGCGCGGGCCGCTGGACAGCCCGTGCCCGGGCAGGTCGCAGGCCAGCACGGCGAAGCCCATCTCCAGGCCCCACTCCACCACGTGCCGATACAAGCCCATGTGATCGTAGTAGCCGTGCAGGATCAGCAGGCTGGCATGCGGCTGTTCCGGCCACCAAGCCTGGGCGACCACATCGTAGTCATGTACACGGAAGCGCCCCAGGCGGCGCTGGACATTGCGCCGGTGCGGCATGTTCAGGCCGTAGTAGGCCTGGTACTCGAGGGCTTCAGCGGATACGTCGACAGCCTGGGACAACGGCGGCAGGCCGCGACGCAAACGCTCGGGCTGGATACGCGCGGGCATGGGATTCTTTCGGGTTGCGGTGACTCGGGATATTCAGCTCTGCGCCGCATCATGGCAAGCTTGCGCACCCGCAAACAGAATTCCGCCATGAGCACCCGCCGCAAATACCTGCTCGCCGCATTGATCGCCCTGCTCTGGGCCGGCGCCATGCTGGCCGCCTTCCAGTGGTTCGAGGCGCGTTACCTGCGCACCTTCGAGGGTGAGCGCGCCGAGCTGTTCTCCGGCGATGCGCTCAGGCTGCCCGCCGAACTGCAGGGCCACGGCACGGTGCGCTTCGTGCACTTCTGGGACCCGGGCTGCCCGTGCAACGTCGGCAACCAGCAGCACCTGCAGGAGCTGCTGCAGCGCTTCGCCGGGCAGCCGGTCGAGTTCTACGAAGTGCGCAAGCCGGGCAGCCAGGGCCGCCTGCCGCAGCCGCTGGCCGCGCTCAAGCCTCTCGAAGGACTCATCGGTGCCGAGCAGCTGCCGGCCAGCCCCGCGGTGGGGATCTGGGACCAGCAAGGCGAGCTGGTCTACATCGGCCCCTACAGCGAGGGCGCGGTGTGCAGTTCGGACAACAGCTTCGTCGAGCCCATCCTCGAGGCGGTGCTCGCCGGGCGCAAGGTGCGCGCCACCCACTCGCTGGCGGTGGCCTGTTTCTGCGACTGGCAGCAATAACGAATACGGCGGCAGTACGGCGGGCAAACTTGATTGCAATCAAATGATAATTATTATCAACTGAAAGAGAATCGCACCCATTGTTGCGGTCGGCAGCACCGCCGACGATCTTCATGGGAGCCGTTCGATGATTCTCCGCCTGCACCCGCTGGCCCTGGCCTGCCTGGCCATCAGCACCTCTTCCGTTCTCGCAGCCCCGCTGGAGCTGGAGGAAACCGTGGTCACCGCCAAGGGCTACCAGGCCGCGGCGCAGGACATCCCGCAGGCGATCGAGGTACTGCAGCCGCAGCCGAGCGAAACGGCAACGCCGGCGGGCAGCCTGTTCCGCGGCCAACCGGGGCTCGCCGTGCACAGCGACGGCGCCTGGGGGCAGAACCCGGTGCTGCGCGGGCTGAAGAAGGAAAGCATCGTCATGCTGGTCGATGGCGTGCGGCTCAATTCGGCGCAGCCGCAGGGCTCGCTGGCCTCGTTCGGCGACCTCGGCCTGCTCGACCGCGTCGAGGTGGTCAAGGGCCCGGGCTCGGTGCTGTATGGTAGCGGCGCCCTCGGTGGCGTGGTCAACCTGATCACCCCCGAAGCGCGCTTCACCGAGCAGGAGGAAACGGGCGGACGCTTCGGCCTGTCCGCCAGTAGCGTCGACGAAGGCTTCAATGGCGCGGCCTTGCTGCGCAATTCCAGCAGCGACCACGCGCTGGTGCTGGGCGTCGCCGGCCGCAAGCTCAACGACTACGACAGCCCCGGCGGCACCGAGGAACGCACGGGCTACAGCTCCGACAGCCTGCTGCTCAAGTACAAGCAGCGGCTGAGCGACGATGTCAGCGTCAACCTCAACCTGCAGCGCCATACCGACCGCGATGTCTGGTATCCCGGTTCTGCCCGCAGCGGCACCCCGGCGCTGCTCGGCACCGTCACCATGCATTCGCCGGAGCAGCGCCGCGAGCTGTTCCAGGTCGGCCTGGAGAATCGCCTCGGCGAGGGCACCCTGAGCACCGAGATCTACCGCCAGGAGGTCTACCGGGAAATCCGCGCCTACTCCGAGAACCTCGGCCGCAACCAGGTGCGCAACGACGTCAGCTTCATCACCCACGGCCTGCGCTCGTCCTACCGGGTGCCGCTGGCCGACCACCTGCTGAGCGTCGGCGTCGAAGGCTGGCGGATGACCGGCGACCCCGAACGGCACATCCACAACAACCCGCCCTTCTTCGATAACGACCAGCGCAACGACCCGTTCAAGGACGGCGAGGTGACCTCCTACGGCCTGTTCGCCCAGGACGAGTTCGAGCTCGGCCGCACCGCCCTCGTCGCCGGCGCACGCCTGGATCGCGTCCGCGGCGACGCCAGGCAGAAGGGCAGCGGCGCCGCCGCGCAGACCAGCGGCCTCGGCAGCAGCGACACCAGCCTGTCCTGGTCGCTGGGCGCCACCCATCCGCTGAGCGACACGCTCAACCTCTACGCCAACGTCGGCCAGGCCTACCGCGCCCCCGACCTGCGCGAGCGCTTCGAGGATGCCGCCCGCGGCGACGGCTACTATCACATCGGCAACCCACAGCTCGACCCCGAGCGCTCCACCAGCTTCGAGATCGGCCTCAAGGGCCGTGGCGATGGTTTCGACTACCGCCTGGCGGCCTTCCATACCCGCATCGACGACTACATCGCCGGCCGCGTGACCGGCATGAACGCGCCCAACGGCCTGCCGATCAAGCGCACCGAGAACCTCGACGAGGTGGTGATCTATGGCCTCGAAGGCAGCGCCAGCAAGGCCGTCGGCGCCTTCGTGGTGGACGCCGGCTTCACCTGGCTGCGCGGCGAGAACAAGCAGGACGACGAGCCGCTGTACCAGATGCCCGCCCACGAACTGACCCTGGGCATCGGCCAGCCGGCCGAGCGCGGCTTCTACTGGCACGCCCAGCTGCGCGCGGTGGCCGAGCAGGACCGCGTCGCCACGCGCTTCTCCAACGGCACCGAGGACGAGACCGCCGGCTTCGTCACCGCCGATGCCAGCCTCGGCTGGGGCTTCGGCAAGGTCGGCGTGCTGCACAGCGCCAACCTCGACGCCAAGCTGAGCAACCTGTTCGACAAGGCCTATCACGAGCACCTGGCCGACGGCGTCAGCGGCTACGAGCTGGAAGCGCCCGGACGCGGCATCACCCTGGCCGTGAGTGGAAGCTTCTGATGATCCGCCGACTGCTGCTCATCGTCCTGCTGGCCGCCGCCACGCCGGCGCTGGCGGGCAAGCTGCCGCGCCTGGTGCTGGCCGGCCCGTCCTCCTCGGTGTCCAACCCGTTGATCCACATGGTCGAGTCCGGTGCCCTGGCGGATATCGCCGAGCAGGTCGAATTCGTCGCCTGGCGCGATCCCGACCAGCTGCGGCTGATGGCACTGAACCGCCAGGCCGACGTGCTGGCCATGCCGGTCAACGTCGCCGCCAACCTCTACAACCGCGGCGCGAGCCTGCGCCTGCTCAACGTCTCGACCTGGGGCCTGCTCTGGCTGGTGTCCCGCGATCCGCAGCTGAACAGCATCGGCGACCTGCGCGGCAAGGAAATCGCCATGCCGTTTCGCGGCGACATGCCGGACATCCTCTTCGGCCTGCTGGCCGAGCGCGAAGGCCTGGACCTTCGCAAGGACCTGCGCCTGCGCTACGTCGCCACGCCCATCGATGCCATGCAGCTGTTGCTGATGCGCCGCACCGACCATGCGCTACTGGCCGAGCCGGCGATCTCCATGGCATTGCGCAAAGCCGCCGAGGGCCCCCTGAGCCTGGTCGCACCCGAGCTGCATCGCAGCGTGGACCTGCAGCGCGAATGGGGCCGCCTGCTGCAGCGCGAGGCACGCATTCCCCAGGCCGGCATCGCCCTGATGGCCAGCATCAAGGACGACCCGGCGCTCGCCGCGCGCATCGCCCGGGCCTATGCCGATTCCCTGCAGTGGTGCCGCGCCCATGCCGATGCCTGCGGCCAACTGGTCGCCAGACATCTGCCGATGCTCAGCGCCGAGGCCGTCGCCGACTCGCTGGCGGTGGCGCAGATGCAGGCGGTGCCGGCCGCCGAGGCACGGGCGGAAGTCGAGTTCCTCTTCGAGCGGCTGCTCGAGAAGAATCCGGCGCTGGTCGGCGGCAAGCTGCCGCCGGCGGACTTCTACGCGCCGGCTGGGCCATGAGCCTGCTGCGCAGCTGGCTGGGCGGCCTGCCGGGCTATCTCTGGAGCGGCTGGGGCGCGCTGGCCAGCCTGTGCCTGCTGCTCGCCGGTTGGGAGGCGGTGGCCGCGCATTACGGCCCGCTGGTGCTGCCCGCGCCGCTGGACACCTTCGCCCGCCTGCTGCAGCTGATCGAGGACGGCGCGGCCTGGCCGGAACTGCTGGCCACCGGCCGGCGCGCCCTGCTCGGCTTCGCCCTCTCGGTGCTGCTGGGCAGCGCGCTGGGGCTGGCCGCCGGCGTCTCCATGACCGCCTCGATGATGGCGCGGCCGCTGGTCACGGTGCTGATGGGCATGCCGCCGATCGCCTGGCTGGTGCTGGCGATGCTCTGGTTCGGCGCCAGCGACGGCACGCCGGTGTTCACCGTGTTCATCGCCAGCTTCCCGCTGGTGTTCGTCGGCGCACTGCAGGGCACGCGCACGCTGGACAACCAGCTCAAGGACATGGCCCTGGCCTTCCGCCTGCCGCGACGCATGCTGTTCTTCGATGTCTACCTGCCGCACGTGGTCTCCTACCTGTTCCCGGCCTGGATCACCGCCCTCGGCATGGCCTGGAAGATCGTGGTGATGGCCGAGCTGCTCGCCACCCAGGACGGCGTCGGCGCGGCGCTGGCGGTCTCGCGCTCGCATCTGGACACCAGCGCCACCATGGCCTGGATCAGCGCCGTGGTGGGCCTGCTGCTGGCGGTGGAATACCTGCTGCTGGAGCCGATCAAGCGCGAAGTCGAACGCTGGCGCGAGGTATCGCCATGAAGCACCTGCAAGTCCACGGCCTGGGCCACGCCTTCGGCCGCGACGAGATCTTCGCCGGCATCGACTTCGGCCTGGCCGCCGGCGAGGTGGTCGCCCTGGTCGGCCCCTCCGGCTGCGGCAAGACCACCCTGCTGCACCTCTGCGCCGGGCTGCTGGACGTGCAGCAAGGCCGCATCGACAACGGCTTCGGCAACCCGGCCAGCATGTTCCAGCAGCCGCGCCTGCTACCGTGGAAGACCACCGCCGACAACATCGCGCTGGGGCTCAAGGCGCGCGGTATCGTCCGGCACGCGCGTCTGCGGCAAGCCACTGCGCTGGCCTTGCGCCTGGGCCTGGGTACAGGCGATCTGGCCAAGTTCCCGCACCAGCTTTCCGGCGGCATGCAGAGCCGCGTCTCGCTGGCGCGGGCGCTGGTGCTGCAGCCGGACCTGCTGCTGCTCGACGAACCCTTCGCCGCGCTGGACATCGGCCTCAAGGAGGAACTCTACGCGCTGCTGCTGGCCGAGCAGGCCGCGCGCGGCATGGGCGTGCTGATGATCACCCACGACCTGATGGAAGCGGTGCGCCTGGCCGACCGCATCCTGGTCATGGCGGCCGAGCCGGGGCGCATCGTCAGCCGCCTGGAACTCGACCTGCCGGCGCCGCAGCGCACCGATGCCTGGATCTACCGGTACACCGCCGAACTGCTGCAGCTGCCGGCGGTGCGGCAGAGCTTCGGCCTGGCCACGCGCGCGCCACAAGCGTTGCCGAGCGTCGCCCAGGGCGTCATACGCGAGGCGGCCTCTCCATCCACTGCCAGCAGGAGGCGTTCACGATGCTGACTACCGTCACCCGCCGGCTCGCCGCTTGGCCATTGCTGCTGTGCAGCTTCCGCCCGCTGTTTCTCGTCAGCGTGCTGCTGGCCGTGCTCGGCGTGGCGCTCTGGCTCGGCTTTCTCGGTTTCGGCCTGGCGTTGCCGGCGGTCCCGGGCGGCCCGCTGGTCTGGCATGCGCACGAGCTGCTGCTGGGTTTCGGCCTCGCCGCGGTGGCCGGCTTCGTCCTCACCGCGGTGCCCGAATTCACCGCCAGCGCGGCGTTCGGCCGGCGTGTCGGCCTCGGCTTCGTCGCCCTCTGGCTGGCGGCGCGGCTGTGCTTCTGGCTGTCCGGCGTGCTCGGACCGTGGCCGGCCGCGCTGGGCAACGTCGCCTTCGCCCTGGCGCTGCCGGTGCTGCTGACGCCACGCCTGCTGGGCGACCCGTTGCGTCGCCAGTATGGATTCTTCGGCGGGCTCGGCGCGCTGGCGCTGGTGACGGCAGGCTTCCATCTCGACGTGCTGGCCGGCCACTACCCGATGCGCTGGCTGCACGCAGGCGTCGGCGTGATGATGGTGCTGATCGTGGTGGCGATGAGCCGCATCTCCATGCGCATCCTCAACGACGCCATCCAGGTCCGCCGCGACCGTGGCCACGAGGTGGACGAGGACTATCGCGCCCGGCCGCCGCGACGCAACCTGGCGATCGTCTGCATCGCCCTGTTCAGCCTCGGCGAATGGCTGGCGCTGCCGGTGGCGCTCAACGGCTGGCTGGCGCTGGCCGCGGCGGCGGCGATGCTCAACCTGCTGAACGACTGGCATATCGGCCGGGCGCTGTTCGAGCGCTGGTCGCTGATGCTCTACAGCGTCTACTGGCTGATGGCGCTGGGCTACGCCACATTGGGCATCTCGTTGCTGGCGAACGGCGTAGCCAGCAGCGCCGGCCGGCACCTGCTGACGCTCGGAGCGATGGGCGTGTCGATCCTGGCGGTATTGTGCATCGCCGGGCGCACCCACAGCGGCCATGCGCTGGACCAACGCCGCTGGGTGCCGCTGGCGACCTGCCTGCTGCTGGTGGCCGCGCTGCTGCGCGCCAGCGCGG
>NZ_AZSV01000121.1:0-9567 GCF_000582595.1 Pseudomonas sp. BAY1663 | reverse complement strand
CTGGCCGGGCACTGCCCGCCACCCTGGCATGCCCAGGGCAGCGAGGCCGAGCCGCCGGTGCCGCTGGAGGATTACCGGCAACTGGACGAGCCCTACGCCTTCCTCGCCGGCCATCGCGCCGCCGCGGTCAACCTGGCCCAGGGCGACTTCGCCGTGGCGGTCGGCAACACCGGCCTCGGCTACTGGAAGCCGCTGTTCGCCGTCGCCGGGCTGATCCTGCTGCTGCAGCTGGGCTTCAACCTCGGCCAGGCCTGGTATTTCCAGCGTCAGGGCGACGCCTATGCCGAGGCCAGCCTGGCGCTGTATCGCGAGCTGTTTCCCGAGGACCTGCGCATCGTCAACCTGCGCGCCCAGTTCGACGATCACCTGGCCCAGCGCAGCGGCGGCCAGGCCGGCCTGCTGCGTCTGCTCGAACATACCGCCGGCGCGCTGGAGGACGGCATCCCGGTGAACGTCGATCAGCTCGACTACAACCAGGATCGCGGCGACCTCGCCCTGCAGGTACGGGCGATGGACTTCGCCACCCTGGAAACGCTGCGCCGGCGTCTGGGCGAAACCGGGCAGAGCGTGCAGCTGGGCTCGGCCAGCCGCGAAGGCGACGGCGTGAGTGCCCGGGTAGTGATCGGAGGCTGACGATGAATCTCAAGCAACAACTGGCCGTGCGCCTCGCCGACTCGCCGCTATGGCAGCGCTGGCAACGCCTGGCGCCGCGCGAGCGCCTGGCGCTGAGCCTGCTCGGCGTCTTTCTCGTCGCGGTGTCGTTCTCTCTCGGCCTGTGGCTGCCGGCGCAGCGCCAGGCGGCCGAGGCCCGGCTCTACTACCAGCAGCAGCGCGAGCTCCATGCCCATCTGGTGCAGAACACCGAACTGGCGCGGCAGATGGCGCGCAGCAATCGCGTCGAGCTGGCGCCGGAGCAGCTGCAGGGCGTGGTCACGCAGAGTGCGCAGCAGGGCAACCTGCTGATCGAAAGCTTCGACAACGGCAGCGACGGCAGCCTGCAGGTCAGCCTGCCCGGCGCGTCCTACGCACTGCTGCTGCGCTGGTTCGACGAGCTGCAGGGCCAGGGCGTGAGCATCGCCGAGGCCAGCCTGGAGCGCGCCGGCGAGGGGCTGGTGAATGCCCGGGTGAGTTTTCGCGCGGGGATCTAGTGGGCGTTGGGGGCGCGGAGCGCACCTTGCACAAGCGTCTCGTGGCAACGCGCTGCGTGCGGCAGCGTAGGACGGGCGGGGACGCCGAGTTCATGCCCGCGCAGCGGACACTGTAAAAGCTTCGCGGGCAAGCCCGCTCCTACAGGACTCCGGTGTGCGCACTGGTCCGGCGAAACGCCGTCAGTGCGGCGTATTGAACTGCAGCGCCAGCGCGCGCAGGGCGGCTTCGGCGGCCAGCACCTTGGTCACCGCTTCGTCGGCCTTCTCGCGGCTGATGCCGAGGCGCTCGAACAGCTGTTGGGGAATCTCGCAGCCCGGCCCGCTGCCGATGCCGCGGTTGTGCAGCAGGCGTACCGCCAGGCAGACCAGATTCGGGTAGGCGAAGTCCTCGCCATCGTAGTTCGGGTCGCTCTGGAAGCGCAGGGCGGCGGCGAGCTCCTCGGGCATGCCCCACAAGCGCATCAGCCAGGCGCCGATCTGTTCGCGGGTGATGCCCAGCAGGTGCTGCTCGATATGGCTGTGGCCCAGGTGCGGGTTGGCTTCCAGGTGCCGGCAGAGCAGCGAGAAATGCGGCGGAAAGACGTGCGCCAGGACCAGGTAGCCGAAGCTGTGCAGCAGTCCGGCCAGGTAGCTCAGGCCCGGCTCGGGGCGCCGTTCGCGGGGAATCGCGCGGGTCAGGCCTTCGATCACCGCGGCGGTGTAGATCGCCTGCTGCCAGTAGGGTGTGGCGTCCTGCGGCTTGTCCTTGGGCAGGCTCAGGGTCTTGCCCAGGGCCAGGCCGAGGGCGAGGTTGATCACCAGGTCGAAGCCCAGCACGCGGACGATGGCGTCCTCCACCGAGCGGATGCGCCCCGGCGCGGCGTAGTAGGGCGAGGCGGCCCAGCTGATCACCTGGGCGGCCAGCGCCGGGTCGGTTTCCACCACGCCGGTGATGTCGTCCACGGTGGCATCGGGGTTGACCCGCAGCTTGATGATCTTCTGCGCGGTATGCGACAGCGGCGGGATCTCGATGGTCTCTTCCAGGCGCTGCTGGATGCGCCGCGCGGTGAAGCTCTGCACCGCCTGGCTGATTTCCGCACGGTCGTCGTCCGGGCGGTCCAGGTTCGGCCGGATGCCGCTCAGCGGCACGGCGAACTGGCCGGCGCTGGCCTTGCTCAGCATGCGCTTGAAGTCGCCGCTGGCGACTTCCACCAGCAGGCCCGGCTGGCCGGATTCGAGCAGCAGCCGTGGCTGCTCCAGCAGGCGCTCTTCGTACAGGCAGGGCGAGCTGGTCACCGCGGGCAGGCCCGGCAGAACGCTCAGGGCGTGATTGCCGAGCATGCGCGCCAGGCGCTCCGGCTTGACCGCCGCCAGCGTGCGGCCGGTCAGTTCGGTGAGGCGGGCGAGGTCGAGCAGGTGGTCCTGGGGAAACAGCACCAGCATCGCGCCGATGCTGTCGTCCAGCAGCACCGCCTGCACGCGCTGGGCGACCGGAAAACCGGGGCGGTTGCGCTGGATCTGGTAGCTCACGCCGAGGTCTTTCAACAGTTTGGTGATCAGGAGCGGCAGTTCGGAGCAGCTCTCGGTGTCGACAGCAGAATTCATGAGCGGGTCCGTCGTGGTGACCTGCCGGAGTATAGCCAAGGCCTCAAGCCTGGGGCTTCCGGCGACGAGTGGTTGTCATACCTGGCCATACTCCTGGCCATGGCGCAGCAGCGTTCGAGCAGCGGGCTGACGTGCTGCGGCCAGTGTGCCAGCAGTTGCTGTGCCGCGTCGCGTACTGCCGGCAAGAGATCGGCATCGCGCATCAGATCGGCGACCTTGAACTGCAGCAGGCCGGTCTGGCGGGTGCCGAGCATTTCGCCGGGGCCGCGCAGTTCCAGATCCTTCTCGGCGATCAGGAAGCCGTCGCAGGTCTCGCGCATGATCGCCAGGCGCTCACGGCCCAGCTGCGACAGCGGCGCATGGTAGAGCAGCACGCAATGGCTGGCCGTGCTGCCGCGGCCGACCCGCCCGCGCAGCTGGTGCAGTTGGGCCAGGCCCAGGCGTTCGGGGTTCTCGATGATCATCAGGCTGGCGTTGGGCACGTCGACACCCACCTCGATCACCGTGGTGGCGACCAGCAGCTGCAGTTCGCCGCGCTTGAAGCGCTCCATCACCTCGGCCTTCTCGGCCGGTTTCATGCGTCCGTGGATCAGGCCGACGCGCAGGCCGGCCAGCGCCGCCGAAAGGTCGTCGAAGGTGGTCTCGGCGGCCTGGCAGGTGAGCTCCTCGGATTCCTCGATCAGCGTGCACACCCAGTAGGCCTGGCGCCCCTCGTTGCAGGCGATGCGCACCCGCTCGATGACTTCCAGGCGGCGGCTGTCGGCGATCACCAGGGTGTTCACCGGGGTGCGTCCGGGCGGCAGTTCGTCGAGGATCGAGGTGTCGAGGTCGGCATAGGCGCTCATCGCCAGGGTGCGCGGGATCGGCGTGGCGGTCATGATCAGCTGGTGCGGGCAGAGCCGGCCGTCGATGCCTTTCTGGCGCAGGGCCAGGCGCTGCTGCACGCCGAAGCGGTGCTGCTCGTCGATGATCACCAGGGCGAGGTTGCGAAATTGCACCTCGTCCTGGAACAGCGCATGGGTGCCGACCACCATCGGGCAGCCGTCGGCGATGCGTTCCAGCGCCGCGGCGCGGGCCTTGCCCTTGAGCTTGCCGGCCAGCCAGGCGACCTCGATGCCGAGCGGTTCGAGCCACTTGCCGAAGTTGAGGAAGTGCTGCTCGGCAAGGATCTCGGTGGGCGCCATCAGCGCCACCTGGTAACCGGCCTCCAGCGCCTGCAGCGCGGCGAGCGCGGCGACCACCGTCTTGCCGGCGCCGACGTCGCCCTGCACCAGGCGCAGCATCGGCTCGTCCTGGGCCAGGTCGTAGGCGATCTCGGCGCCGACCCGCTGCTGCGCGCCGGTGGGGGCGAAGCCGAGGTTGGCGAGAAAGCGCTGCGGCAACTGCCGCGCCGGCGGCAACTGCGGTGCCTGCTGGGCGCGCACCTGCTCGCGCAGGCGCTGTAGCGACAGCTGGTGGGTCAGCAGTTCCTCGAAGGCCAGACGGTGCTGCGCCCAGTGGCGGCCCTCGGCGAGTTCTTCCAGGTTGGCGTCGGCCGGCGGTCGGTGCAGGTAGCGGATCGCCTGGTCCAGCGGCCCGAGCCGATAGTCGCGGGCCAGTTCGGCGGGCAGCCAGTCCGGCAGGCTGTGCGGGCCGAGGCGGCTCAGTGCCTGCTGGCTGAGGCTGCGCAGGCGCTGCTGGGTCAGGCCCTCGGTGGTCGGGTAGATCGGCGTCAGGGTCTGCTCCACCGGCGGTGGTTCGCCGCTCAGCGCGCGGTATTCCGGATGGTAGATCTCCAGCCCCGAGGCGCCGGGGCGCGCCTCGCCGTAGCAGCGCAGCTGGGTGCCGCGCTTGAGGGCGTCCTTCTGCGCCTGGCTGAAATGGTAGAAGCGCAGGCTGAGCGTGCCGCTGCCGTCCTGCAGGCGTACCAGCAGGCTGCGTCGGCGGCCCATGACCACGTCGGCGCCGACCACCACGCCCTCGATGACCGCGTCCTGGCCGGGGCGCAGCGCACCGATGGGCACCACGCGGGTGCGGTCCTGATAGCGCAGCGGCAGATGGAACAGCACGTCCTGCAGGGTTTCCAGGCCGACCCTGGCGAGCTTTTCGGCCAGGGCCGCACCGACGCCCTTGAGTGCGGTGACCGGAATGCTCGCCAGCTCGCTCATGGCCTCAGGCGCTGGCCGACGGCGGCTTGCCCACCGAGCACAGGCGGACGGAGTCGGCCAGCACCTCGATGGCCTTGGGCCGCGGGAAGCTGGCACGCCAGGCGATGGCCACGGTGCGGAACGGCACCGGCGGGGTCATCGGGCGGATTTCCAGCACTCCCGGGGCATAGTGATGGCTCTCCACCGCCGACAGCGGCAGGATCGACACGCCCAGGCCCGAGGCGACCATGTGGCGGATGGTTTCCAGCGAGCTGGACTCGACCGTGGTGTGGCTCGGCGCCTCGCCCTTGCGGGTGGTCGGGCAGGCTTCGAGCACCTGGTCGCGGAAGCAGTGGCCTTCGCCGAGCAGCAGCAGGCTCTTGTCGTTGAGCATCTCGGCGTCGATGGTCTTCTTCGCGGTCCAGGGATGCTCGGCCGGCATCAGCACGTAGAACGGCTCGTCGTAGAGCGGCTTGGTCAGCACGTCGGCTTCCTGGAACGGCAGCGCGATGATGATCGCGTCCAGCTCGCCGGTGCGCAGCTTGTCGCGCAGGATGTGGGTGAAGTTCTCTTCGATGTACAGCGGCATGTCCGGCGCCACGCGGTGCAGCTGCGGGATCAGGTGCGGGAACATGTAGGGCCCGACGGTGTAGATGGCGCCGACCTTCAGCGGCGCGGCCAGCTGGTTCTTGCCGACCTGAGCCAGCTCGCGGATGCTCTGCGCCTGCTCCAGCACCTTCTGCGCCTGGGTGACGATGCCCTCGCCCACCGGCGTCAGGCGCACGGCGCTCTTGGTGCGCTCGAAGATCAGTACACCGAGCTCGTCCTCGAGCTTCTTCACGCCGACCGAGAGGGTCGGCTGGCTGACGTGGCAGCGTTCGGCGGCGCGGCCGAAATGCTGTTCCTGGGCAAGGGTGACGATGTAGCGCAGTTCGGTCAGGGTCATAGTCAGCATCCATCAAGATACCGGCAAGCATAGCCTTTTGCGCAGCGCAGAACCAAGCGGCCAGGCATGCGCCGAAAGTCGCTACACTCGGCTCCAGGGAGCCCGCGCAGGCGGGCGCAATTTAGGGATGGAACGTGAAAATGCGCAGACACCTGTCCGTGTTGATCGCCGGTTGTGGCGATGTCGGCAGCCGCCTCGGCCTGCAGCTGAGCTGCGCCGGCTGGACGGTCTACGGGCTGCGGCGGCAGGCGGCGGACCTGCCGGTGCCGATCCTGCCGGTGGATGGCGATCTGGCCGACCCGATCTGCCCGCGCACCTGGCCCAACGGTGCGCTGGATTACCTGGTCTATGCCGCGGCCGCCACGCAGCACGACGAGGCGGGCTATCGCCAGGCCTATGTCGAAGGGCTGCGCAACGTGCTCGGCTGGTTGCAGCAGCATGGGCAGCGGCCGCGGCGCCTGCTGTTCGTCTCCAGCACTGGCGTCTACGCCCAGTGCGCCGGCGAATGGCTCGACGAGAATGCTCCCACCGAACCCGGCGGTTTCACCGGCCAGGTGATGCTCGAGGCCGAGCGCCTGGCGCTGGGCTGCGGCATGCCGGCGACGCGGGTACGCATGGGCGGCCTCTACGATCCGACCCGGCCCTGGCTGCAGAACCAGGTACGCGCCGGCCTGCGCGTCGATCGCGAGCCGCCGCAGTACAGCAACCGCATCCACCGCGACGATGCCGCCGGCCTGCTGGCCTTCCTGCTGCAGGCCGATGCCCGCGGCGAGGCGCTGGCCGACTGCTACCTCGGTGTCGACGATGACCCGGCGCCGCTGCACGAGGTGGTCGACTGGCTGCGCGAGCGGTTGGGCGTGAGCCACTGGGCCGAGCAAGCGGTGACCCGCCGGGCCGGCAGCAAGCGCTGCAGCAACGCGCGGCGCGGGCGCTGGGCTGGGTGCCGAAGTACCCCAGCTATCGCGACGGCTATGCCGCGGTCGGGCGGGATCGCTGAGCGCCTGCTCTCACGGCAGTCTGGGGGACACACCGCGTCCTTGCTGGCGCTTTACCGGGTCGCGATCTGCCGGGTATGAACGCGGATTGTCCTTTCGCCCCAGCGCGGTGTGCTGCTCGGACTGCACCCTGTTTGCTGCGCGACAGCGCGGCGTCGAAGGCGCACAGGCGCCGCCTGCGGATATGCAGTCCGTCGGCCGCCGGGCAACTCCGCGCGGGCGCTGCTTACTAAAAATCTGACAGCGCACGCCCTATGGAGGAGCGACAGCGAAGCCGTAAGGGAGAAGTACCGGGGCGGCGTTTCCGGACACCCGACCAGGAGATATCCCATGAGAGCGCTCCGCTGGCACGGCAAGCACGATATCCGCTGCGACGACCACGTTCCCGACCCACGCATCGAGGACCCGCGCGACGCCATCGTCAAGGTCAGTTCGTGCGCCATCTGCGGCTCCGACTTGCACCTGTACGACGGCTTCATGCCCGGCATGCAGCACGGCGACATCATGGGCCACGAGTTCATGGGCGAGGTGATGGAGGTCGGTTCGGCGAACAACAAGCTCAGGGTCGGCGACCGCGTGGTGGTGCCGTTCACCATCGTCTGCGGCGAATGTGACCAGTGCCGGCGCGGCAATTTCTCGGTATGCGAGCGCAGCAACCGCAACCGGGACATCGCCGACAAGGTCTTCGGCCACACCACCGCCGGGCTCTACGGCTACACCCATCTCACCGGCGGCTACCCCGGTGGCCAGGCCGAATACGTCCGCGTGCCCTATGCCGACGTCGGCCCGGTGGTGATTCCCGAGGGACTGAGCGACGAGCAGGTGTTGTTCCTCGGCGACATCCTGCCCACCGGCTGGCAGGCCGCGGCGCAGTGCGACATCCAACCCACCGATACCGTGGCGGTCTGGGGCGCCGGCCCGGTCGGCCAGTTCGCCGTGCGCAGCGCGGTGATGATGGGCGCCGAGCAGGTGATCTGCATCGACAACGTGCCCGAGCGGTTGTCCATGGCCCGCGCCGGCGGTGCCGTGACCATCGATTTCGACGACGAGAGCGTGGTCGAGCGCCTCGCCGAGCTGACCCAGGGCCGCGGTCCGGAAAAATGCATCGACTCGGTGGGCATGGAGGCGCACGCGGCGCGTTCGCTCGATTCGCTGTACGACCGCGCCAAGCAGGCGCTGATGCTGGAAACCGACCGTCCGCACGTGCTGCGCGAGATGATCTACGTCTGCCGTCCGGCCGGGATCATCTCGATTCCGGGCGTCTATGGCGGGCTGATCGACAAGATTCCGTTCGGCGCGGCGATGAACAAGGGGCTGACCTTCCGCATGGGCCAGACCCACGTCAACCGCTGGACCGACGACCTGCTCAGGCGCATCCAGGAAGGCCAGATCGACCCCAGTTTCGTCATCACCCACAGCGTCGGTCTGGAGCAGGGCCCGGCGATGTACAAGACCTTTCGCGACAAGCACGACGGCTGCATCAAGGTCGTGCTCAAGCCCTGATATCGGCCGGCCTGCGCCGAGCGAGGAGATTCCATGAGCATCCCACGTCAAGTCACCCATCCCAACCATCCGGCCCGTGCACTGGCGCGCGGGCTCGGCTGGTTCAGCGTCGGCCTGGGGCTGGCGCAATTATTGGCGCCGCAGCAGGTCGCGCGGTTCATCGGCATGCCGGGCAGCGAGGGCGCCGTGCGCGCCTGCGGCCTGCGCGAGATCGTCACCGGCGTCGGCCTGCTGTTGGCGGACGAGCCCCGGCCCTGGGTCTATGGCCGCATCGGCGGCGATGCGCTGGACCTGGCCGGCCTCGGCTGGAGCATCGAGCACGGCCAGGCACCGGCCAATGCGACCATCGCCGCGGGCGCGGTAGCCGGTGTCACCCTGCTGGATCTGGGGTGTGCCAAGGCCCTGGATGCCGAGCGGATACCGACCACCGAATGGGACTATGGCGATCGCAGCGGCTTTCCCGAGGCGGCGCAGGACATGCGCGGTCGCGTAGAAACCGAGTTCGCCGCCGCCCGCGCCGAGCCCAACGGCTATACGCAGCCATTGCATTGAGTGCTTGCGGGGCTTAAGTGCGCGAAGCGCATCCATGCGGGGCATGGCCTGGCTCTCGAACGGCGGGAATTTTTGCTAAGGTGGCCGGCCGTCCCGGTCGTTCGCCCCTCCATCGGGCTCAGCGACGATCATGCCTTGCAGATGAGAGCCCATGTCCTCGGTCGTCAACGTCGTCCTGCCCGTCTTCGCCCTGATTCTTCTCGGTTACCTGTGCCGCCGCACGGGTCGCATGGGGCCGACCGGCGCCTCCGAACTGAACCGCTTCGTCGTTTGGCTGGGGCTGCCGGCGCTGCTGTTCAACGTGGTCGCGACCTCGACCTGGGCACAGCTGTGGCAGCCGGGCTTCATTGCCGCCTTCTCCGTCGGCTGCCTCGGCGTGTTCGGCTTCACCCTCGGCTATCGGCTACTGCAGAAGCAACCGCTGGTCGACGCCAGCCTCGACGCGCTCGGCGCGTCCTACGCCAATACCGGCTATATCGGCATTCCGTTGTGCATGCTGGTGCTCGGTGACGAGGCGCTGCAGCCGGCGATGGTGGCATCGATCGTGGTGGTCTGCGTGCTCTTCGCCATCGCCCTGGCTTGCGTCGAGACCGGCCTGCACACCGGTCAGGGCTGCGCCCGCACGCTGGGCAAGGTCAGCGGCGCCCTGCTGCGCAACCCGCTGGTGGTGGCGCCGCTGCTCGGTGGGGTCTGGGCGGCCAGCGGGGCGAGCC
>NZ_AZSV01000120.1:0-9667 GCF_000582595.1 Pseudomonas sp. BAY1663 | reverse complement strand
CGCCGGGCGCGACCGCGAGCGCCGCCTGCCGCACGCCGAACTGGAGGCGTTCAGCCGTTCCGGGCTGTGGGGCATCACGGTCCCCGCACGGTTCGGCGGCGCCGGCGTCTCCAGCGTCACCCTGGCGCGGGTGATCACGCGCATCGCCCAGGCCGACAGCTCGCTGGGGCAGATCCCGCAGAATCACTTCTATGCCCTGGAAGTCCTGCGCATCAACGGCACGGCCGAACAGCAGCGGCGGCTCTACGCCGAAGCGCTGGCGGGCCGGCGTTTCGGCAACGCCCTCGCCGAGCTGGGCACGAAGACCGCGCTGGATCGCAATACCCGCCTGCGCCGCGACGGCGCGCGCTACCGCATCGACGGGCGCAAGTTCTACGCCACCGGCGCGCTCTATGCCCAGCGCATCCCGACCCTGGCGGTGGACGACGACGGCATCGCTCAGCTGGCCTTCGTGCCGCGCCAGGCGCCGGGCCTGGAGGTGATCGACGACTGGACCGGCTTCGGCCAGCGCACCACCGGCAGCGGCTCGGTGGTGTTCGACAACGTACCGGTGGCGGCCGACGACGTGGTGCCCTTCCAGGCGGCGTTCGACCGCCCGACCACGCTCGGGCCGTTCGCGCAGATTCTGCATGCGGCCATCGACACCGGCATCGCCCGCGCCGCCTACGAGGACACCCTGGCCTTCGTGCGCAGCAATGCGCGACCGTGGATCGATGCCGGCGTGGACCGGGCCAGCGACGACCCGCTGACGCTGAACGCCGTCGGCCGCCTGGCCATCCACCTGCATGCCGCCGAGGCGCTGCTGGAGCGTGCCGGCGAGAGCCTCGACCACGCCCAGGCGGCGCCGGATGCCGAGACGGTGGCCGCCGCCTCGATCGCCGTGGCCGAAGCGCGGGCGATCGCCACCGAGGCGTCGCTGGCCGCCAGCAGCAAGTTGCTCGAGCTCTCCGGCAGCCGCGCCACGCTCGCCGAGTACAACCTCGACCGCCACTGGCGCAACGCGCGCACCCACACCCTGCACGACCCCGTGCGCTGGAAGTACCACGCGGTCGGCAACTACTACCTCAACGACACCTTGCCGCCGCGCCGGGGGACGATCTGATGCCGAACAAGCAGATTCGCCTGAACGCCTTCAACATGAATTGCGTGGGGCACATTCACCACGGCCTGTGGACCCATCCGCGCGACCGCTCCAGCGACTTCAACGACCTGGCCTACTGGACCGACCTGGCCAGGCTGCTGGAGCGCGGGCTGTTCGACGGGCTGTTCATCGCCGATATCCTCGGCGTCTACGACGTCTACCAGGGCGGCATCGACCTCACCGCCAAGGAGGCGATCCAGTTGCCGGTCAACGACCCGCTGCTGCTGCTCTCGGCCATGGCCGGGGCCACCGAGCACCTGGCTTCGGCCTGACCGCCAACCTCACCTACGAGCCGCCCTACCTGTTCGCCCGCCGTCTCTCCACCCTCGACCACCTGAGCAAGGGCCGGGTCGGCTGGAACATCGTCACCGGCTACCTGGACAGCGCCGCCCACGCCATGGGCCTGCGCCGGCAGATCGAACACGACCGCCGCTACGACCAGGCCGACGAATACCTGGAGGTGCTCTACAAGCTGCTCGAAGGCAGTTGGGAGGACGATGCCGTGCTGGCCGACCGCGCGCAGCGGATCTACGCCCAGCCCGGCAAGGTGCACAAGGTCGTGCACCATGGCGAGTTCTACCAGGTGGAGGGCTACCACCTCTGCCAGCCCTCGCCCCAGCGCACCCCGGTGCTGTTCCAGGCCGGCTCCTCCGAGCGTGGCCTGCGCTTCGCCGGGCAGCACGCCGAATGCGTGTTCATCGGCGGGCAGAACCGCGAGGCGGTGCGCCAGCAGGTCCAGCGGGTGCGCGCCAGCGCCCTGGCCGCCGGCCGGCCGGCGGAGGCGATCAAGGTGTTCATGGGCATCGGCGTGATCGTCGCGCCGAGCGAGGCCGAAGCGCGCGACAAGCATGCCGAGTACCTGCGCCATGCCAGCCCGGAGGCGGGCCTGGCGCACTTCTCCAGCTCCACCGGCATCGACTTCGCCCGCTACGCCCTGGACGAACCGATCCGCTACCAGAAGACCAACGCCATCGAATCCGTGGTCAAGGCGTTCACCGCCAAGGGCAGCGGCTGGACCAAGCGCCGCCTGCTGGAGCAGCACGCCCTCGGCAGCCGCTACCCGCTGGTGGTCGGCTCGCCGTCGCAGGTCGCCGACGAACTGCAGGCCTGGATCGACGAGACCGACCTGGACGGCTTCAACCTGACCCGCATCGTCACGCCGGAAAGCTACGCCGACTTCATCGACCTGGTGGTCCCCGAGCTGCAGAACCGGGGCGTCTACAAGACCGCCTACGACGAGGGCAGCCTGCGTCACAAGCTGTTCGGCCAGGGCCCGCGCCTGCCGGACGGGCACATCGGCACGCACTGGCGCGCCCCCGAGCGCCTGACCACCACCCACCGCGACCTCTATCGCGGGCTGAACGCCCTCAGCCTGCTCTGACCGCCGAAAGGATGACGCCCATGTTCGACAAGACCCTGAAAACCCTGACCTTCGGCACCCTGCTGACCCTCTCCGGCCTGGCGCTGGCGGAGCAACCGCTCAAGCTCGGCACCACCGCCGCCTTCGCCCCGCCGCTGGAAGTGGCGGTGGCGGAGGCGAAGAAACAGGGCCTGGACGTCGAGCTGATCGAGTTCAGCGACTGGATCGCGCCCAATGTCAGCCTGGCCAATGGCGACATCGACGTGAACTACTTCCAGCACATCCCCTTCCTGGAGAACGCCAAGGCGGAAAGCGGCGCCGATCTGGTTCCCGTGGCGCCCGGCATCATCAACAACGTCGGGCTCTACTCGAAGAAGCACAAGGACTTCGCCAGCCTGCCGGACGGCGCCAGGGTGGCCATTCCCAATGACCCGATCAATGGCGGGCGCGGCCTGCAGCTGCTGGAGAAGGCCGGGCTGATCAGCCTCGCGCCAGGCGTCGGCTACAAGGCCACGCTGGCCGACGTGACCGGCAATCCGAAGAACATCCGCATCATCGAGCTGGAGGCCGTGCAGCTGGTCCGCGCCCTGGACGAGGTGGACCTGGCGCTGGGCTATCCACACTACATCCGCCTCGCCGGCACCCACGATCCGGAATCCGCGCTGCTGTTCGACGGCGTCGACCATCCGGAGTACGTCATCCAGTTCGTCGCCCAGCCGCAGAAGGCCCGCGACCCGCGCCTGCTCAAGTTCGTCGACATCTACCAGCATTCGCCGCAGGTCCGCGCCGCCCTCGACAAGGCCCACGGCGCGCTCTACCAACCCGGCTGGGGGAGCTGAACATGAGCGGCTTCGATGCCCACCTGCAGCAGGCGGCGCAAGCCGGCCTGTACAGCGACGTGCACGTGCGTTTCGCCAACCTCGGCAAGACCTACCAGAGCGCGCTCGGCAGCGTGCAGGCGCTGCGCGACATCGACCTGGTCGTCCAGCGCGGCGAGATCTTCGGCATCATCGGCCGCAGCGGCGCGGGCAAGTCCTCGCTGATCCGCACCATCAACCGCCTGGAGCGGCCGAGCAGCGGCCAGGTGCTGATCGACGGCGTGGACATCGGCCAGCTTGACGAGGACCAGCTGGTCGAGCAGCGTCGCCGCATCGGCATGATCTTCCAGCACTTCAACCTGATGTCGGCCAAGACCGTCTGGCAGAACGTCGAGCTGCCGCTGCGGGTCGCCGGCGTGCCCTACGGCCAGCGCCAGCGCAAGGTGCACGAACTGCTGCAACTGGTCGGCCTGCTGGACAAGCGCGGCGCCTACCCCGCTCAGCTCTCCGGCGGCCAGAAGCAGCGCGTCGGCATCGCCCGTGCGCTGGTGCACGACCCCGAGATCCTGCTGTGCGACGAAGCCACCAGCGCGCTGGACCCGGAAACCACTCAGTCGATCCTCGCCCTGCTGCGCGAGATCAACCAGCGCCTGGGCCTGACCATCGTGCTGATCACCCACGAGATGGCGGTGATCCGCGAGATCTGCGACCGGGTAGTGGTGCTCGAACAGGGCGAGGTGGTCGAACAGGGCCCGGTCTGGCGGGTGTTCGGCGCACCCTGGCACGAGGTCACCCGCACCCTGCTCGCGCCCTGCAGCACGAACTGCCGGCCGACCTGCAGGCGCGCCTGCGTCCCTACCGGCTCACCGTCGACGACCACCCGGTGCTGCGCCTGCGCTACGGCGGCCACGGTGCCGCGCCGGACCTGCTGAGCCTGGGCGATGCCCTCGGCGGCCGGGTGAGCCTGATCGAGGGCAGTATCGAGCGCATCCAGGGCCGGCCCCTCGGCCGCTTGGTGCTGGAAGTCGCCGGCTCGCCGCTGGAACCCGAGGACCTGCTGGTCAACGCCCGCCGTCTGGCGGATCACGCGGAGGTGCTCGGCTATGTCGCCACTGCTGCTTGAGCGGCTCTGGCAGGGCCTGCTGGACACCCTGCTGATGGTCGGCGTGTCGTCCCTGCTGGCGCTGCTGGCGGGCATCCCGCTGGCGGTATTCCTGGTCACCAGCAGCAAGGACGGGATCTTCGAGGCGCCCCGGCTCAACCGGGTGCTGGGCGGCATCGTCAACCTGTTCCGCTCGATTCCCTTCCTGATCCTGATGGTCGCGCTGATCCCCTTCACCCGGCTGGTGGTCGGTACCACCTACGGCGTCTGGGCCGCCGTGGTGCCGCTGACCATCGCCGCCACGCCGTTCTTCGCGCGGATCGCCGAGGTCAGCCTGCGCGAGGTCGACCACGGCCTGATCGAGCCGCCCAGGCCATGGGCTGCCGGCGCCGCCACATCGTCTGGCACGTGCTGCTGCCCGAGGCCCTGCCCGGCATCGTCGGCGGCTTCACCATCACCCTGGTGACCATGATCAACTCCTCCGCCATGGCCGGCGCCATCGGCGCCGGTGGTCTCGGCGACCTGGCCTACCGCTACGGCTATCAGCGCTTCGACACCCAGGTGATGCTCACCGTGATCGTGGTGCTGGTGGTGATGGTCAGCCTGATCCAGCTCGGCGGCGACGGGCTGGCCAGGCGCTTGAACAAGCGGCTTTGAGGTGTCGTTTTGCCAACACAAAGCCCTGGGAAGCCGGCAATGCTGTTCAGATAAGCAAGGAGAGTACTTTGTAGAAGCGCGCCATGCGCGCGAATCGCGGTCACTCTCCAGGGACCCCGCCCCAAACGTGCGGCCGCAGGCGGGGTCATCGCCTCAGGCGCTCTGCCGGGCGCGCTCGCGTTCGGCGACCTTGGCGCGCAGCGTCGGGATCAGTTCGCGGCCGTACTCGATGGCGTCGTTGAGCGGGTCGAAGCCACGGATCAGGAACTGCTCGATGCCCAGGTCGTAGTAGTCGAGCAGCGCATCGGCGACCTGCTCCGGCGTACCCACCAGGGCCGTGGAGTTCTGCCCGCCGCCGACCAGCCCGGCGATGCCGGTCCACAGCCTCCGGTCCAGGCGCTCGCCCCTGGCGGCCTCCTCGCGCAGACGCTGCGCCCCTGCGCTCTGCGGCTTGCCCTCGGGGGCGCCGGTCCGGGCGATGCGCTCGCGGGCCTGCTGCAGGATGGTCTCGGCCTTGGCCCAGGCCGCCTCCTCGGTCTCGGCGACGATCGGCCGGAAGGACAGGCTGAAGGCGATCGTGCGGCCATTGGCGGCGGCCTCGGCGCGCACCCGCTCGACCAGTTGGCGGGTGTTGGCCAGCGATTCGCCCCACAGCATGTAGACGTCCGCATGCTTGCCGGCGACCCGGATCGCCGCCTCCGAAGCGCCGCTGAAGAACACCGGGATATGCGGCTTCTGCTCGCTCTTGATCGCCGAATAGGCCTTCTCGACCTTGTAGAAGCGGCCTTCATGGTCGAACGGCCGCTCGGCGGTCCAGGTTTTCCTGACCACCTCGAGGAACTCGTCGGTCCGCGCGTAACGCTGGTCGTGGTCGAGGAAGTCGCCGTCCTTGCGCTGCTCGGCGTCGCTGCCGCCGCTGATCACGTTCAGCGCCAGGCGCCCGTCCAGCAGCGCGTCGAGGGTGGCCAGCTTGCGCGCCGCCAGGGTCGGCGCGACGAATCCGGGGCGGTGCGCCAGCAGCAGGCCGAGGCGGCTGGTGGCCAGCCCGGCGACGGCGCTGACCAGGAAGCCGTCCGGCTGCTCCGACCAGTAGCCGACCAGGATGCGGTCGAACCCCGCCTGTTCGTGGGCCTGGGCGAAGGCGCGGATGTAGTCCTTGTCGAACACCGGCCCGACCGGGGCGATGGTTTCCGAGGACAGTCGATGGCCGATCATGCCGTGTATTTGCAGACTCATGAGAAGAAACTCCGTTGCAGATCAATGAATGTCCGCCGCTCCGGGCCACGGACTCGCTCGCATGCGCAAGGCAGCGGCGGCGCACTGCGGGCGCCACTCGCATCGATGGATCACCAGTCGCTGCCCTGGCCCAGCAGTTCCAGCGCCCGCTGGCGCAGCTCCACCAGCAGCGGGTCGTCGCGATGGCGCGGATAGGCGCGTTCGACCTTCAGCTCGGCGAGAATCCGCGCCGGCCGGCTGGACAGCACCAGCACGCGGTCGCACAACAGCAGCGCTTCCTCCACGTCGTGGGTCACCAGCAGCGAGCTGTAGCGCTGCCGTTGCCGCAGACGGATCAGTTCGCCCTGCATGGCGATGCGGGTCAGCGAGTCGAGCTTGCCCAGCGGCTCGTCGAGCAGCAGCAGGCGCGGTTCGTTGACCAGCGCCCGCGCCAGCGCGGCGCGCTGCGCCATGCCACCGGACAACTGGCGCGGGTAGGCGCCGCTGAACTCGCCCAGGCCGACCATCGCCAGCGCCTGGTCGACCCGCTCCCGGTGGCCGGCCAGCAGGCCGCGGGTCTGCAGACCGAGGGCGACGTTGTTCCACACCGTGCGCCAGGGGTAGAGGGTCGGGTCCTGGAACACCAGGATCCGCGACGGGGCGGGCGCGACGATCGGCTCGCCGTCGCCCAGCAGTTCGCCGGACGCCGGCGGCTCCAGCCCGGCGATCAGCCGCAGCAGGGTGGACTTGCCGCAGCCGGACGGCCCGAGCAGGCCGACGCTTTCACCGGGAAGCAGGGTCAGGTCGATGTCCTGCAGCACCGGCAGGCTGTCCTTGCCGAGCGTGAAGGCATGGCCGAGGCCCTTCACCTGCAGGTGCAGGCCATCGGCCGGCGCAGCGGATCGCAGGGCGGCAGTCACCATTTCACCGCCCCCTTCTGCCAGGCCAGCGTGCGGTCGCGCACCAGGAACAGCAGCGTGATCAGGCCCGAGCAGAGCAGCGCCATGACCAGCAGCGCGGCGTACATGTTGGCGTAGGCGGCCCAGCCCTGGGCCCATTGCAGGTACCAGCCGAGCCCGGCCTTGACCCCCATCATTTCCGCCACCACCAGCACCGAGAACGATGCGCCCAGGCCCATGAACAGGCCGACGAACACATGCGGCAGGGCCGCCGGGATCGCCACCCGCAAGATCAGGAAGCGCTGGCTGGCGCCTAGGGTGCGGGCCACGTCGTAGTACGCCCGATCGACGCTGACCACCCCGGACCAGGTCAGCACGGTGACCGGGAACCAGGTGGCCAGGGCGATGAGGAACACGCTGGCGGCCCAGCTGCTGGGAAAGAAGAAGAAGCAGATCGGCAGCAGCGCGGTGGACGGCACCGGCCCGAGGATGCGCAGCACCGGATGCACCCAGTAGCCGATGCGCTGCGACCAGCCGATGGCGACCCCGGCGGCGAAGCCCGACAGCGAACCCAGCAGCACGCCGTTGGCCAGCAGCCAGAACGAGTGCAGCAGGCTCTCGCCGAGACGCGGCCAGTCCTCCAGGTACACCTCGATCAGCGCCTGCGGCGGAGCGAAGAACGGCACCGGCAGCAGCACGAGCTTGGCCGTCACCAGCAGCCAGGCGGCGAGCAGCAGCGGCAGCGCCACCAGCCATTTGCCGGCCGGTCGCAGCCAGTCGGCCAGGCGCGCCGCCGGACCGGGCAGCAGCGCGATCAGCGCCAGGGCAACGGCGACGCCGCCGGTGCCCGCCACCAGCTCGCGCGTGTAGGGCCATTCGCGGCCACCGTCGGGATAGAGCCCGGCGAACAACGCGAAACCCAGCCAGACGAACGCCGCCAGCAGCCCGGTGCGCCAGGGGGCGAACGACGCCCGCGCCCCGGCCGCGTCCAACTCAAGCGAATACGTCGGCATGGATGCTCTCCGCGAATTGCAGCGGGTCGGTGCGCGGGCGCAGCACGTCCACGGCCTTGAGATCGCGCGCGTACACGGCGATCTCCTTGACGAAGGCGTTGCCCACCGAATAGTGCGCGTGGGTGTGCTCGCCAAGGATGGCGCGGATTTCCTCGGCCGAGGTGTTCACCGCGAACTTGAGGAACTCCTCGGCCACTGCCTCCGGATGCTCGGCCGCCCAGGCGTGGGCCTGGAGGATGGCGTGGGTCAGCGCCGCCGCCACCGGCTTTTCCTTGCGCGCCAGGTTGCCGCTGACGCCGACCACGCAGCAGCTGAGGTTGGCGTAGTCTTCCACCAGGTTGGTCGACAGCTCGCGGAATCCCGCCTGCGCCTTGACCCGGTACATCATCGGGTCGGAGCCGCTGGCGGCCTGGATCTCGCCCTTCTGCAGGGCGACCTCCAGCAGGTCGATGGGATAGACCCGCCAGGTCACGTCGCGGGCCGGGTCGACGCCATGGCGCTTGAGCATCAGCGAGAAGAAGTTCTTGTCCGCGCTGGCCATGTCGGTCACGCCGATGGTGGCGCCCTTGAGCGCTTCGAGGCTGCGCGGGCCGTCCTCCAGGGTCACCAGACGCAGGCAGCCGCCGTGGGTGCCTGCGGTCAGCTTGACGTCGAAGCCCTGCTCCAGGGCCTTCAGCCAGCGCAGCGCCATGCCGGTGGCGGCATCCGCCTTGCCGGTGGCCAGCGACTCCAGCAGCACCTCGGTGGAATGGCCGAAGTTGACGAACTCCACCTCCAGGTTGTGCTCGCGGAAGAAGCCCTGGCTGTCGGCCACCGCCACCGGCGCCAGGCAGACGGCGTTGAGGTTGGTCGCCAGCTTGATCTTGCGTGGCTCGGGCAACGCCCACTGGCCGGTGCCAAGGGCGAACGGCGCGGGGCCGGCGGGCGCGGCATGATGGGCGTCGTGGGCGAAGGCGAAACGGCCCAGGGCACTGCTGGCGACGGCACCGCCGGCCAATGCCAGCAGGCGACGACGGGAAAGATTCGAATCGAGACTCATGGGGATGCTCCCGGAATGTTGGCTGAATACCGGGCAGACACCGCGTGGTCGGGAAGCTGCCGTGAAACCGTGCAAGTGAGCCGCCTGCGGGCGGTGGTCGTTGTCAGCCGAGGCCTAGCGCGGCCCGACCGAACGCGGCCCGACCGATACCCCCCAGCGCAACGTCGTCCTGTGGTGTGTGGATACGCGCGCAGAGCACGTCGCGGTAATGCCGCTGCAACGGATTGCGCCGATCCAGCCCGGAGTTGCCGACCGCGGCGAGCGCCAGCTCGACCGCCTGGATCGCCTGGTTGGTCGCCAGGTACTTGACCTGCGCGGCGCTGGCGGCCGCGGGCAGCCGCTCCTGCGCCGCCGCGTCCAGCAGCACCCGGTTGGCCAGCAGCAGCTGTCGATCCGCCCGACCAACTCCTGGAAGCGCGGCAG
>NZ_AZSV01000119.1:0-9917 GCF_000582595.1 Pseudomonas sp. BAY1663 | reverse complement strand
CCGCGCACCTCGTCGGCGACCACGGCGAAACCGCGCCCGGCCTCGCCCGCCCGGGCCGCCTCGATCGCCGCGTTGAGGGCCAGCAGGTTGGTCTGCTCGGCGATGCCGCTGATGACGGTCAGCACGGTGCTGATGCCCGCCGCTTCCTGGTTCAGCTGCTCCATGGCCTCGGCGGACAGGCCGATCTGCGAGGACAGGTCGTCGATCTGCGCCAGCGCCCGCCGTACCACATCGTTGCCCTGCAGCGCCTGGCGGTCGGCGTGCTGCGCGGCGGCGGAGGCCTGGTTGGCATTGCGCGCCACCTCCTGCACGGTGGCGGCCATTTCGTGCATGGCCGTGGCGACCTGGTCGGTCTCCTGGCGCTGGCTCTGGATACCGGCACTGGTCTGCTCGGTCACGGCGGACAGCTCCTGCGCCGAGCTGGCCAGCTGGTGGGTGATGCCGCCGATATGGCCGAGCAGTTCGCGCAGGTTGCCACGGGTACGCTCCAGGGCGTCGAGCAGCAGGCCGAACTCGTCGGTGCGCGACGCCCGCGAATGCTCGGTCATGTCGCCCGCGCCGATGCGCTCGGCGATGAGCACCGCCTGCGACAGCGGGCGCACGATCTGCCGTACGATCAGCCAGCCGATCAGTACGCCCAGGCCCACGGCCAACAGCGTGATGAGCAGCAGCAGCGCCTTCTTCTCGCCGGCTTCGGCGCCGCGCTTGTCCGTCTGCGATTTCACGATGCCGACGGAGTTGCGGTACAGGGTATCGAAGATGTCCAGCATCTCCTGGCGCACCCTGGCCTGCGCCGCCACCAGCGGCGGCAGCTGGTTGAACTGGCGGATGTAGGTCGCGACCGACTCGTGCAGCGGCTGCAGGTCCACGCCGGGCGTGCCGGCCAGTCGCGCGTCCAGCCGGTCCAGCGATGCCTGCAGCGTCTTGAACTGATCCTGCAGCAGTTGCAGAGATTTCTCGTCCTCGCCCATCAGGTAGCCGCGCACCAGGAAACGCACCATCCGGTTGTGCCTGGACACCTCGCCGATGAGCAAGCCGGTGGAGGCCTCTTCCGGGGTTTCGTACAGGACCGGATCATCCACCGTGCCGACCCAGCGCTTCTCCAGCTCCGCGATCAGCGCGTCGGAGGTGTTGCCGGCCGCCACCCAGCTGCTGCGCGTCCTGACCTTCTGGTCCGTGTATCCGACCAGTTCGAGGAAGGACTGGCCATAGCGCTGCGCTTCGCTGCCGATCAGCGCCAGGCGGTCGATGTCTTCCCGCTCGACGAACTCGCCCTGCGTATCCTGTACGCGCTGGACGATGCGACTGACCGCCTTTTCCACGTCCTCGACGTACTTGCGGTCGCCCTCGTTCTCGAAGCCGGCCCGCGAATAGCGGATCAGGTTCGCGTCGTCGAGCAGGTCCTCGGCGATCTTGGCCCTGTCACTGCGTGAAATCAGGGCATCCATGCTGAAGCTTCCGATCAATGCCACGGCCACGGTCAGGATCAGAATGGCAGCGAAACCGAGAGCCAGTTTGTGGCTGACCTTGAGAGTTTTCATCGTGCGTTGTTCCTTGTGTGCATCGTTCGCTATTCCTTGATGAACGCAAACGCGCCCGGGAAGGCGCGCTGCGTATGACGATGGGGATGTCCGTGCAAGGCTGCTCAGCCGAGCAGCCCGCGCATGACGAAGAACAGCAGCGACGGGCCGAGCAGGCAGCCGAGGGCGGTGTAGAACGCCGCGGTCAGACAGCCGTAGGGCACCAGCTTCGGATCGGTGGCCGCCAGGCCGCCGGCCACTCCGCTGGAGGTGCCGATCAGGCCGCCGAAGATCACCGCCGAGCGCGGGTTGTTCAGACCGATCAGCGGGGCGACGAAGGGGGTCGCGATCATCACCAGGATCGCCTTGACCAGGCCGGCGGCGATGGACAGCGCCATCACCTCGGAGCTGGCGCCGATCGCCGCGCCGGTGACCGGGCCGACGATGTAGGTCACCGCGCCGGTGCCGATGGTGGTCAGGCTGACCGCATCGGTGTAACCGAAGGCCATGGCCACGCCCACGCCCGCCACGAACGAGGCGAACACGCCGATGAACAACGCCAGCACACCGACGAAACCGGCGCGCTTGAGTTCCTCGACGCTGACGCCGAAACCGGTGGCGACGATGGCGAAGTCACGCAGCATGGCGCCGCCGAGCAGGCCGATGCCGGAGAACAGGGCGATGTCCACCAGGCCCTTCTGCCCGCCGGTGACCACGCCGCCGATGTAGGACAGCAGCAGGCCGATGAGGATGGCCACCGCCGAGCCGTGCAGGCGGCCCTTGGTGAGCTTGTCCGACAGCCAGTAGGACAGCCACATGGTCGCGCCGATAAGGGCGAAGCCGCTGATCAGGCCGTAGCCGGAAATCACTTTCATCAGGGACTCGTACATGGCCATTACCCCCGTGCGCTGCTGGTGGCGGGCTTGGCGGCGGCAACCGGCTCGGCCTCAGGCTTTTTTCGGCCGATGCGGTCCAGCACCGGCACCAGGGCGAAAGCCAGGGCCACCGCGGCGACGCCGGCGAGGATCGCCATCGGGCCGCCGGACAGCGCACCGTAGACGTTCTGCTGCGCGGCCATGGCGACCACGATCGGGATGTAGACGGCGCTCCAGAACTTCACGCCCTGCTCGGTCTCGGCCTTGAACAGGCCACGGTTCTTCAGGTAGCTGCCGACGAGGATCAGCAGCACCATGGCGATGCCGACGCCGCCGACGTTGGCCGGCACGCCGATCAGCTTGCCGAGCAGCTCACCGACGAAGATGCCGATGAGGGTACACAAGGCCAGGAAGGCCACACCAAAGATGATCATTGTTCTTGTCCTTTTGGGTTGCGCCGGGCCTGCAGAAGGCGTCGGCGCGTGTTGTCGAGGTCGTTGTTGTTATCCATCGATCTGGGCGAAGGCTCGCCCGGGTGCTGCACGCGGTCTATCGGCTCTGGCTGCCCTCCTGACGCAGCAAGGCGTCCAGTGTGTCGAGCCGGGCGCCGTCGAAGGCGACCAGCGTACCCTGTTCGAAAACCCGCCGCGCCAGCCGGTGAGCACCTGGCCCGGCGGCAGCTCGATGTGCAGGCGCACGCCGCGCTCAAAGGCGGTGCGCAGGGTGCCGTGCCAGTCGACGACGCGGCACATGTTGAAGGCCAGGTCGTCGCGCAGGCGCTCGGCGTCGAACAGCGGACGCGCCGAGGAGCCGCTGAGGTAGCGAATCCGCGGTGCGCGCACCTCCACCTCGGCGAAGGCATCCGCCAACCGCTGTGCCGGCTGCTCGAGCAGCACGCAGTGCGACGGCACGCTCATCGCCAGGCGTCGCGCGCAAGAGGCGCCCAGCGCCTTGGCCCGCACGGCGACCGCGGCCATGGCGGCATCGCTGCCGGCGATGACGAGCTGGTTGTCGGCGTTGATGTTGCCCAGGTAGACCGGGCCCTCGGCTTCGGCCAGCAGCGACTCGACCGTGCCCAGCGACAGGCCGAGGATGGCAGTCATGCCGTAGCCCTCGGGATAGGCCTGCTGCATCAGCTCGCCGCGCAGGGCGACCAGGCGCAGGGCGTCGGCGAACGTCAGCGACTCGGCGACAACCGCCGCGGCATAGGCACCGATGGACAGCCCGGCGACGTAGTCCGGCCGCTGGCCATCGCGCATCAGCAGGCGCGCCCCGGCGACACCGGCGATCAGCAGGCAGAGCTGCACCGCGCGGGTCGATTGCAGCGCCTCGGCCGAATCGAGCCGCAGCGCATCCTCGCCGAGCACGGCACTGGCCTCGGCCAGGGTCGCGGCGACTTCCGGCGCCTCGGGCAGTCGCCGGAGCATGCCGGGCTTTTGCGCGCCCTGGCCGGGAAAGGCGAACAGGCTGCTCATGCCACCCGCTCCTCTACCCAGGGGTTACCGACCAGGCGCGGTCCTTCGGCGGTCTTGACCAGCACCCGTGCGGCGCCACCGGCCCATTCGCCGAGCGCCACACCGCCCAGCGGGGTTTCCAGTTGCAGGTCGACGCGGCAGGCGCGGCCTTCGAGCAGCTGCAGCAGCGGGCGCGCCTCGCTGCGCGGCAGCGGCCGTTCGGCCCTGAGCAGCAGGTCCAGATCGCTGTCCGGATGCGCCGCCGACAAGCCGGTGGCGAGCTGGAAGCCGGCCGAGCCGGTGACACCCCAGGCATGGCCGAGCGCATCGAGCAGCGGACGCAGGCCTGCCAGCACGCGGAACACCGGCAGGTCCTCGCTGGCGCGACGATCGAGCAGCTGCTCCGGTGTCAGCCGCTGGCTGATCGCGGCGATCGGCATCAGCGCGGCCAGACGCTGGTCTCGCGTGGCGCCACGCAGGCCGACCGCCACCTGCCCTGGCGCGACGACGGCGCGACGCACCACCACCGGCTGGCCGGCGGCGAGCACGGCCACCGCCCAGGCCGGGGCATCGGCCGGCAACTGCTCGGGACGCATACCCCAGAGCAGGTCGTGGGGGCGAGGTGTGTCGTGCATCTACAGCCTCCTCGTGATTGTTGTTGTCGAGTCGCTGACGGGTCCGGCGATACCGCCGCTCAGGTGTTCGCTACCACTGCGCGCGCAACAGTTCGCGCACCCGCGACGACGCCTCGCGATTCGGCGCGCCGAGACGGCCGCGCAGGTCGCTGCTGCCGCCGATGTCCGCGACGGCCTTGGCGAGACAGTCGCGCACACGCCCCAGATCATCCGCCGAGGGCTGTTCGATGCTATCCACGGCGAGGGTTTCCCAGAGCAGGCCGAGGGTCGCGTAGTTGTCGATGTCGTAGGCCATCGGCGGCACCGATTCGGCCAGGGCTTCCAGCTCCTCGACGCTGCGCAGGGTGATGCGCGCCGCGGCGGCCTTGCCCATCGCATGCACCATCACGCCCGGATCGCGCAGGGCGATGATCCGCTGGGCCTGATAGCCATGAGCGAGAAAGGCACCGGACATGGCCTTGCCCACCAGCAGCGCGATCACCGGGTGCCCGGCCAGCCGCGCACGGGCATAGCCGTCCACCGCACCGGCCAGCGCCTGGTGAATGCCCAGCGCCTCCTCGCGGCGGCCATAGGCCTGGCTCGGCACGTCGACCACGGCGACCACCACACGCTTGTCCGCCTTGTCGCGATCGGCCGCGATCACCTCGTCCAGCGCCTGGCCCAGGGCCCAGCCTTCGAGCAGACCGACCTCGCCATTGCGCGCGCGCGGGAAGGGATTCTCGGCGTCCGGCACCACGGCGATATAGCGGGCGGCGCGCTCACCGAGGGTGCCGTCGACCACCTTCACCGAGGCCGGATAGCCCGCCTGTACCTGGCCGCCGGCCAGGGCTTGCAACCAGTTCAATCCACGGCTCATGGGGCATCTCCTTCGTAGAGGGCACGCACGGCGGCGGCATCGAGCTGCGTGCGGGTGTCGACGTCGGCCAGGCGCTGGAGGTACCAGGCGTGGCGGCGGCTGCGCGGCTGCAGCGGCTTGCCGAGGGCGAACAGTTCGTGCAGTTGCGCGCGGATGGCGTCGGTGTCGTCGGCCACGTAGGCGTCCACCAGACCCGAGGCGTAGCGTTGCTCGCCGCCGGTCAGGCTCCAGATGAAGGGGCGGTCGCGCGAGTCGTACTCGTCGAGCCCGGCTTCCTGCTCGATCACCTGCGGGCCGTTGAGGCCGACGCGGGCTTCGCGGGTCACGACCAGGTAGCTGCACAGCCCGGCCGCGATGGACATGCCGCCGAAGCAGCCGACGGAACCGGCGACCACGCCGATCACCGGCTGGTAGTCGCGCAGCTCGACGATGGCCGCCTGGATCTCGGCGATGGCGGCCAGGCCCAGGTTGGCTTCCTGCAGACGCACGCCGCCGGTTTCCAGCAGGAGCACGGCGCGGGTCGGGATGCCGTTGCGGTTGTCTTCGGCAGCCAGTTCCAGCAAGCCTGCGATCTTCGCGCCGCCGACTTCGCCCATGCTGCCGCCCTGGAAGGCGCCTTCGATGGCGGCGATCACCGCCGGCTGGCCGTCAAGGGTGCCCTTGGCGACCACCACGCCGTCGTCGGCCTGGGTGACGATGCCCTGCTTCGGCAGCCAGGGCGAGGTGACGCGAGCGAACGGATCGAGCAGTTCGCGGAAGCTGCCTTCGTCCAGCAGCGCGCGGGCACGCTGGCGGGCACCGAGTTCGACGAAGCTGCGCGACGCGAGTAAACGGGCCACGGTGTTAGCGGACACATCAGTCATGGCCGACCTCCTCCAGTCCCTGCTCCAGGCGCAGACGCACTACGCCGGGCGTGGCCCCGAAATCGTGAATATCGATGTTCAATGCCGGTGGCGTCTGCTCGCGGAACATCCGCTCGAACAGGCTCTTCCAGCGTTGCTCGGCACCATTGACCGAGGTGACTACCTGGATCGCCAGCTTGCCGGCCTGGCCGGGTTCCAGCAGCACTTCCAGATCGCCCGAGCCGACCACGCCGACCAGGGCCTTGCCGCGGGCGGGTTGCCCGGCGGCGAATTCGAAAGACAGGGTTTCCATGTTCAGTTGCTCCCAGTCGGCGCCAGCGCATGCGGCGCCAGGCGGTCAAGGAAAAGGGTGGCGGCCAGGAGGTCGGCGGCGCCTCCCGGCGAGGCGTTGAGGGCGAGCATGTCGCGATCGAGCAGGCGCAGCTGGCGACGGCCGGCGAGGCTGGCGGCACCACCGGCTTCGAGCACGGCGCGGGCTCCGGCCTGCATACGGGTCAGCCCTTCCAGACCGGCGCGATGCAGCACGCAGGTGTCGGTCAGGCTGCTCATGATCGCCAGCAGTGCATCGAGCCTGGCGTTCTGCTCGCCGGCGCCGGCGCGGCGACTGGCCAGGAGTTGCGGCAAGCCGTGCTCGATGACCGCGGGAAAGCCGTGCTGCGCCTGTTCGCGGGCGCCGAGCACGCCGTAGCGACGGCAGACCCGCGCGCCGTGGCTGTCCGGGTTGTGCGGCGCGGCCGGGTCGTCCAGCCGCGCCAGGGCGGCCGCGCTGGCGGCGATCCCGCCGGCCGAAGCGCCGCTTTCCAGCATCGCCGCCGCGCTGAGCAGCCCCAGCGCCCAGATCGCGCCGCGATGGGTGTTGACCCGGCGGTGACGCGCAACATCTCCGCTTCGCCGTCGCGGCCCAGCTGGCCGAGGGTTTCACGCAGCGCCTGGCTGACCCGACCTTCGCTCCGCGCGGCATCGGCCATGGCGGCGAACGCCGGCCACAGCGACTGCGCCGAGGCGTGCATCAGCCCCAGGTGCAGATCGCTGTGCGCGCCACTGCCGCGCCGATCGACCAGCCCCGGCTTGGGCGACAGGTCGGCCTCGTCGACCAGCGCCTGCACCGCCAGATCGGCCAGGCGCTCGGCCGCGGTCGGCGCCTGTCGTGCAATGAGTGCGCTCATCACCAGCTCCTGAACTTGGCAGGCGGGTTGTAGAGGCCGCCGGACCACTCCACCAGCTCGGCGATGCTCTTGGCGGCGAGCAGCTCGCGGGTGGCGTCGTTGCGGCGGATGCCGAGGTCTTCCGGCAGGGCGATCAGCTTCGCGGCGCATGCGCTCGGTGTCCTTCGGGTTGTGGCGCAGGCCGATGCTGGTGACGCCGGCCACCGCGGCGATCATCGCCTGGCGTTCCTCCAGCGAGCGGGCCTTGTACAGGTAGGCGATGCCTTCCTCGGTGAGCAGGTGGGTGACGTCGTCGCCGTAGATCATGATCGGCGCCAGCGGCATGCCGCTCTTCTTCGCCACGTCCACCGCATCGAGCTGCTCAACGAAGGTGGGTTTGCCACCCTCCTGGAAGGTCTCGACCATCTGCACCACGAGCTTCTTGCCGCGTTCGAGCATGGTCACCGGGGCCTCGCCGCCGGGCATGGCCATGTCCAGCCAGGCCGGGGTCGGATGGCGGCGACCGCGCGGGTCGTGGCCCATGTTCGGCGCACCGCCGAAACCGGCCAGGCGGCCGCGGGTGACGGTGGAGGAATGGCCATCACCATCGACCTGCAGGGTGGCGCCGATGAACAGGTCCACGGCGTACTGCCCGGCCAGCTGGCACATCATGCGGTTCGAGCGCATCGAGCCGTCGCGGCCGGTGAAGAACACGTCCGGGCGCTGGGCGATGTAGTTCTCCATACCCAGCTCGGTGCCGAAGCAATGCACGCTCTCGACCCAGCCGGTCTCGATCGCCGGGATCAGCGTCGGGTGCGGGTTGAGCGTCCAGTTGCGGCAGATCTTGCCTTTCAGGCCGAGGGATTCGCCGTAGGTCGGCAGGATCAGCTCGATGGCCGCGGTGTTGAAACCGATGCCGTGGTTGAGCGACTGCACGTTGTGTTTTTCGTAGATGCCGCGGATCGCCATCATCGCCATCAGCACGTGCACCGGCTTGATGTGGCGCGGGTCGCGGGTGAACAGCGGCTCGATGTAGAACGGCTTGTCCGCCACCACCACGAAATCGACCCAGCTCGCCGGGATGTCCACGCGCGGCAGTTCGTCGACGATCTCGTTGACCTGGACGATGACGATGCCGTCGCTGAAGGCGGTCGGCTCGACCAGCGCCGGGGTGTCTTCGGTGCTCGGCCCGGTGTAGATGTTGCCGTGGCGGTCGGCCTGGAAGCCGGCGACCAGCGCGACGTTGGGGATCAAGTCCACCAGCAGGCGCGAGTAGAGTTCGATGTAGGTGTGGATGGCGCCGACTTCCAGCAGGCCGTCTTCCAGCAGCTGGCTGATGCGCAGGCTCTGCGGGCCGGCGAAGGAGAAGTCGAGCTTGCGCGCGATCTGCCGCTCGAACAGATCCAGGTGCTCGGCACGGCTGACGCTCGGCATGATCATGTGCAGGTCGTGCAGCTTGCCGGGGTCGGCCTTGGCCAGGGAGCGGGAGAGGAAGTCCGCCTGCTTCTGGTTGTTGCCTTCGAGCACCACCCGGTCGCCAGGGGCGATCAGCAGTTCCAGGGCCTCGACGATCCGCTCGCTGGGCAGTACCACGCCATCGGCGAGGCTGCGCACCTGATCGAGACGACGGGCTTTTTCAGCGCGACGACGCGACCACTGCGGCGGTGGGGAGATTGTTGTTGTCATGGCGACTCCACAGGTTTTCCGCTTTGTGGAGCGCACAGTAGGGAGGTGACCGGGGGGTCATCAATCAAGCCGACCGGGCGAACGTTACGCCTGGCGTAACGGTCACCCGCGAGCTGGAGCGGCTGCACGAGGACCGGCGCGCTTGAGCCGCGCAAGATCGGGCATTTCTTGACCTGATGCATGCTCTGGAGCCGTGGTTGTTGAACTGGACACCGCCATCGGTCACCCTCCGGCCTTCGCCTAACCCAAGGAAGGAGGCCAAGGCATGCGGGATGCCAACCAGGCGCACATCACCCTCGCCATCGCAAGTCATGAAACCGGCCTGCAGGTAGCAGGCTTCGAAGGCCGGGAGAGGCTCAACCACCCCTATTGCTTCGATATCGAGCTGGTCAGCGAGCGCCCCGATCTCGACCTCGATGCGCTGATCAACCAGCCCGCCTACCTCGCCTTCGGCCCCGGCGGCAAGGGCGTGCACGGCATCGTCTACGGTATCGAGCAGGGCGATTCGGGCAAGCGCCTGACCCGCTACCGCATCGACCTGCGGCCGGCCCTGGCCTATCTGGGGCACTGCTTCGACCAGCGCATCTTCCAGCAGCGGACGGTGCCGCAGATCATCGCCGCAGTGCTCGAAGACCACGGCCTGCTCGGCGGCAGCGACTACCTTTTCCAGCTCGGCCCCTACGCCTACCCCGAACGCGATTACTGCGTGCAGTACGACGAGTCCGACCTGCACTTCATCCAGCGCCTGTGCGAGGAGGAAGGCCTTAGCTTTCACTTCCAGCATGACGAAGGTGGCCACACGCTGGTGTTCGGCGACGACCACACCGTGTTTCCCCGCCTTGCCCCGCTGAAGTACCAGCAGGACAGCGGCCTGGCCGCCGAG
>NZ_AZSV01000118.1:0-10052 GCF_000582595.1 Pseudomonas sp. BAY1663 | reverse complement strand
CCAGCGCACACCTGCCTCGCGCAGCCAGTCGCGCAGCAGCGGCAGGTCCTCGCTGTCGATGCCGGCACGGCGGGCGATGGCCGGCTGCTCCAGCCAGGCGAGGACTTCCTCGGCGGCGAAGCGGCTCTGCGCCAGCAGCAGCAACTGCAGGAAGGCCTCGATCAGCGGCACCTCGGCACGCAGGCTGCGGTCGGCCAGGCTGTAGGGGATACGCGGCACGCCCTCGCGCACGGCGAACACCGCTTCGATGAAGGGCGCGTAGCGCTCGATGTCGGGCGTCAGCACCACCACCTGGTCCGGGCTCAGCGCCGGGTCGGCAGCGAAGCGGGCGAGCAGCTGGTCGTGGAGGATTTCCACCTCGCGCAGCGGCGAATGGGCGATGTGCACTTCCAGCGAGCGATCATCGTCCGCCAGCGTCATGCGCTCGTCCGGCAGCCGCGTGCGCAGGCGCAGGATGTCGTGCTGCAGGGCATGCAGCAGGCTGTCGTCGCGCAGGTCAGCATCTTCGGAATACAGGCCGATCTCCTGGCCGCCGAGGCCGAACAGCGCATCGAAGAAATCGCGGCCCTGCTTGCCGAGGCTGGCCAGCAGCGGGTGGCCGACGTCGAGGTACCAGTCGTCCGCAGCACTTTCCGGTTGCCTCGCCAGCTCGCGCACATCGCGGATCTCGCCCCAGGCCTCGCGGCTCGGGTTGAGCGCGCAGACCACCACGTCGATGTGCCGCGCCAGGCCGTCGAGCACCCGCAGGTGGTGCGGCGGCAGGCTGCTGATGCCGAACACCAGCAGCCGCTCGGGCAGCCCGGCGAGTGCTTCGTCGCGATACAGGCGCTGCAGCAGGTCGCCGAGCAGCCGCGCGCGGTGCGGGTGGCCGTCCTTGGTCAGCTCGCGCCAGAGCAGCGCCTGCCAGGCTTCGTCGGGACCGAGCTCGAGGGTCTCGCTGCGCTCCCAGGCCGCCAGCCAGTCGTCGCGGTAGAGCAGGTACTGGTCGAAGGTGTCGGCGATTTTCGCCGCCAGGCTCAGCCGCCGGCGCTCGTCGCCGCCGTCCAGGTACTGCGCCAGGCGCGGCGCCAGCGCCAGGTTGGCCGGCTCGCACAGCCAGCCGTAGAGACGCCAGGTCAGGCTGGCCGGGGTGAATGCCGACTGCTCCGGCAGGCTGCCGAGCACCGCACGGCTGAGGTCCCAGACGAAGCTGGCCGGCAGCTGGATGTCCAGCTGCATGGCGATGCCCTGCTTGCGTGCCAGCTCCAGGGTCAGCCAGCGGCCCATGCCCTGGCTCGGCACCACCACCCGCGCCGGGGCGAAGGGGTCGGCCAGCGGCTGGGCGAGCAGCGTGGTAGCCAGTTCGCCCAGGGTTTCCAGGTCGGGAGCATGGTAGAGGCTGAGCATGGACGCACCGCTGAGAACAGGAGCCGATAGGTTACAGGCCACCCGCGACGGGGGCGAGCCGCGCCTGCGGCCCGGACGCTGCGCGCGACGGCCCGCAGGATGGCCGCCCGGGACGGCAGGCCACAAAAACTACGCCTTTTGCCCGAGGCATCTCGTTCCGAGGGCCAATATCAATTCTGCCGATGGCCAATAGGATGGGTTGCGATGGGGTGATCGAAACGCCCCGCCCGCCAGGAGTCATCCATGAATCTGAATCTCAAGAATCTGCTCGCGCTTTCCATGGCCGCGGTGCTCGGCAGTGCCCCGCTGGCCTTCTCCGTGTCGGCGGCCGAGGGAACGGCGGCCAGACCGCTCGGCTCGGTCGAGCGCAGCCACGCCAAACAGGCCGCCGAGCTGCTCGACAAGGCCGTCGCCTACCTGCAGGCCAATGGCGCGGAGCAGGCGCTGGCCGCGTTCAACGACCGCAAGGGTCCGTTCGTCATGGGCCAGCACTATGTCTTCGTGCTCGACACCCAGGGCAGCATGCTGGCCAGCAATGGCGCCTCGCGCAGCCTGGTCGGCCTGAACGTGGCCGCCCTGCAGGATGCGGCCGGCAAGCCGTTCATGCGTGAGTTCATCGACAAGGCGAAGAACGCCGACAGCGGGACGGTGGAATATCACTGGCTGAACCCGACGACCAACAAGGTGGAAAACAAGGTCAGCCAGTTCCGCCGGGTGGGCGAGCACATCCTCTGCGTCGGCTACTACATCCCGCGCGGCACGGCCGAACAGGCCAGGGCGCTGCTGGACAAGGCGGTGGCGCTGACGCGGGAACACGGCCCCGAACGGGCCTTCGAGCGCTTCAACGATCCGCAGAGCGGCTTCGTGATCAACGACGAGTACGTGTTCGCCATCGGCCTGGAGGATGGCCGCTACCGCGCCAGCGGGAGTTCGCCGAACCTGGTGGGGCTCGATGTACGCGCGGTGAACGATGCCGCCGGCAAGCCGCTGTTCAAGGAGATGATCGAGCTGGCGCGCGAACAGGGCGAAGGCACGGTCGACTATGTATGGCGCAACCCGGCCACCAACGCGGTGGAGCAGAAGCATTCGCTGATCCAGCGGGTCGATGACGTGCTGCTGGGGGTGGGCTACTACGCGCCCAACTGAGCCGCCAAGCGCGGCCGCGAGGCGCTCCGCTGATGACAATTGTGTGAACGGCCGGCTCCCGGCGATGGTCAACCGTCCATAACCCCACAGCTCTGTGCCGCCCCTGGGCGCGACAGGTTGTGGCCGTCGACCATCGAACAGCCGGAGGCCGGGCCTGATGCTGACGTTGTTGCACCTGCTTTCCGCCATCGCGCTGCTGGTCTGGGGTACGCACATCGTGCGCACCGGCATCATGCGCGTCTATGGCTCCCATCTGCGCCGCCTGCTCGGCCACAGCATGGCCAACGCACCGCTGGCCTTCGGTGCCGGCATCGGCGTCACCGCGCTGGTGCAGAGCAGCAACGCCACGGCGCTGTTGACCATTTCCTTCGTCGCCCAGGGCCTGATGGCGCTGCCGACGGCGCTGGCGATCATGCTCGGCGCGGACGTCGGCACCGCGCTGATGGCGCGGGTGCTGACGCTGGACCTGTCCTGGCTGTCGCCGCTGCTGACCCTGGTCGGGGTGAGCCTGTTCCTTTCGCGCAAGCAGAGCCGTGCCGGCCAGATCGGCCGGGTGCTGATCGGCCTGGGGCTGATCATCCTCGCCCTGCAGTTGATCGTGCATGCCGCCGAGCCGATCACCGAGGCGCGCGGCATGCAGGTGCTGTTCTCCTCGCTGGCCGGCGATACCCTGCTGGCGGCGCTGGTCGGCGCGCTGTTCGCCCTGCTCTCCTATTCCAGCCTGGCGGCGGTGCTGCTGACCTCGACGCTGGCCGGCGCCGGCCTGATCAGCCTGCCGGTGGCGCTCGGCCTGGTGATCGGCGCCAATATCGGCAGCGGCCTGCTCGCCTGGCTCAACGCCAGCGTGCAGCCGGCGTCGGCGCGCCGGGTGGCGCTGGGCAGCCTGCTCTACAAGCTGGCGGGGCTGGCGATGCTGCCGTTCCTCGGGCCGCTGGTGGCCTGGATGGATACCCTCGGCTACAGCGCACAGACCCAGGTGATCGGCTTCCACCTGCTCTACAACAGCCTGCGCTGCCTGATCCTGCTGCCCACCGTGCAGCCCATGAGCCGGCTGTGCGAACGCCTGCTGCCGGAACGCGTGCTGGACAACGGCGTGGCGCAGCCGCGGCACCTCGACCCCGCCGCCCTGGACATGCCGAGCCTGGCGCTGGCCAATGCGGTGCGCGAGACCCTGCGCATCGGCGACCTGGTTGAAATGATGCTGGCGCGCCTGCTCGAGGCGCTGCAGGAGGATCGCGCGGCACCCGGCGAGGAGATCCGTCGCCTGGACGACGACGTCGATGCGCTCTACAGCGGCGTGAAGCTCTATCTGGCGCAGATGCCGCGCGAGGACCTGGCCGAGCAGGAGGGCCGGCGCTGGGCGGAGATCATCGAGCTGGCGATCAACCTCGAACAGGCCGGCGACATCATCGAGCACATGGCCAGCAAGGTGCAGAACCTCAAGACCGCCAAGCGCCGCTCCTTCTCCGACAGCGGCCTGGAGGAGCTCGGCCAGTTGCATGCCCTGCTCGGCGCCAACCTGCGGCTGGGACTGTCGGTGTTCCTCTCCGGCGACTCGCACAGCGCGCGGCAGCTGCTGCAGCACAAGCGCCAGTTCCGCAAGCTGGAGCGCGAGCTGGCCCATTCGCACGTGCAGCGCCTGCACCAGCAGGTGGTGGAGAGCATCGAGACCAGTGCCGCGCACCTGGAGCTGATCGCCGACATGAAGCGGCTCAATTCGCTGTTCTGCAGTGCAGCCTATGCGGCGCTGGAGGGCCAGGGCGGCAAGGGCCACGCCGCCGAGGCGGGCCGCGACAGGCTGCCGGTAGAGCAGCATCTGCCCGGCAAGCCTGCGTAGGGCGGGTTGTAACCCGCCGAACGAGGCACGCATCCATATCACGGCTTGCTCGTAGGAGCGGGCCATGCCCGCGAAGGGCAGCCACGCGGGTGCATCGACCTCGTTCGCAGGCACGGCCTGCTCCTACGTCCTCTTGAGCAAAAAGAACCCCGGCGATGCGCGAGCACGGCCGGGGTTGGAGGTCGCGATCAGCGTTGCTTGCGCCGTCGCTGCATCCAGACGATCAGGCCGAACAGCAGCAAGCCCGGCACCCACATGATCTCTTTCTGCCAGCGGTCGGTCGGCGCACGTACCGAGAGGATCTCCTGGTCGAATTCCAGTCCCGCCTCGGCCGCCGGGCTGCCGAAGGCGACGCTGTCGACCAGCAGCTTGCCGTCGTCCTCGTAGGTCACCAGGCCGATCTTCTCCAGCTTCTCCTCGCCGGAGGCGCCATCCGGGATGGCCAGCAGCAGGACGAACTCGCGCGGATCACCCACCGCATCCTCGCCGCGCACGCGCAGGCGCAGCTGGCTGTCCTCTTCGACGTCGGCCAGGGCCTCGACCAGCTGTGCCGGCGGGATGTCCTGGTACGGGTCGTGGAGCATGTCCATCCAGAAACCCGGACGGAACAGGGTGAAGGCCACCAGCAACAGCAGCAGGTTCTCGTACCAGCGGCTGCGCACCAGGAAATACCCCTGGGTGCCGGCGGCGAAGACCAGCATCGCCAGCGTGGCCACCAGGAAAACCAGCACGCCATGCCAGAAATCCACGCCGATCAGCAGCAGGTCGGTGTTGAAGATGAACAGGAACGGCAGCGCCGCGGTGCGCAGGCTGTAATAGAACGCGGTCACCCCGGTGCGGATCGGGTCGCCCTTGGACACCGCCGCCGCGGCGAACGAGGCCAGGCCCACCGGCGGCGTCACGTCGGCCATGATGCCGAAGTAGAAGACGAACAGATGCACCGCGATCAGCGGCACGATCAGCCCGTTCTGCTGGCCCAGGGCGACGATCACCGGCGCCAGCAGGCTGGACACCACGATGTAGTTGGCGGTGGTGGGCAGACCCATGCCGAGGATCAGGCTGAGGAAGGCGGTGAGCAACAGCATCAGCAGCAGATTGCCCATCGACAGCAGTTCGACCAGATCGGCCAGCACCAGGCCGACGCCGGTCTGCGACACCGCGCCGACGATGATGCCGGCCGCCGCCGTGGCGATACCGATGCCGATCATGTTGCGCGCACCGGCGATCAGGCCTTCGCGCAGGTCGATCACGCCGTCCATGAAGGTGCCATCCACATGGCTGCGATCATGGCGCATCCACGACAGCAGCGGGCGCTGGGTCAGCAGGATGATCACCAGCATCACCGAGCCCCAGAAGGCCGAGAGGCCGGGCGACAGTCGCTCGATCATCAGGCACCACACCAGTACCACCACCGGCAGCAGGAAATGCAGGCCGGAAAGCAGCACCGGACGCGTCTCGGGCAGCTTCTCCAGCGGCATGTTCGGGTCTTCGTGGGGCAGCGGCGGGTTGCTCGCGGCAATCTTCAGCAACCCCAGATAGACCAGCGCCAGCAGCGCGCCGATGACCCACAGCGCGGCATCGCCGAGCGCCGGCTTGAGCCAGCCGAGACCGTAGTAGACCCCCAGCGACAACCCGGAAATCAGTGCAGCGCCGAAGGCGAAACCGATCAGCCGCTGCATCCACGGCTTGGCTACATTGGCCCGCGGCAGCGCCTGCAGGCCGAGCTTGAGCGACTCCAGATGGACGATGTAGACCAGCGCGATATAGGAGATCAGCGCCGGCAGGAAGGCGTGCTTGATCACCTCGACATAGGGAATGCCGACGTATTCGACCATCAGGAACGCCGCGGCGCCCATCACCGGCGGCATGATCTGGCCGTTGACCGAGGAGGCGACTTCCACCGCGCCGGCCTTCTCCGCCGAGAAGCCGGTGCGCTTCATCATCGGGATGGTGAAGGTGCCGGTGGTGACCACGTTGGCGATCGAGGAGCCGGAGATCAGGCCGGTCATGCCGGAAGCCACCACGGCCGCCTTGGCCGGGCCGCCGCGGAAATGCCCGAGCATGCTGAACGCCAGCTGGATGAAGTAATGCCCGGCGCCGGCACGTTCGAGCAACGCGCCGAACAGCACGAACAGGAAGACGAAACTGGTGGAAACGCCGAGGGCGATGCCGAACACGCCTTCGGTGGTGATCCACTGGTGATTGGCCAACGCGGTGAAGCTGACGCCGCGGTGGGCCAGCAGGCCGGGCATCCAGGGGCCGGCGATGCTGTAGATGAGAAATACCAGCGCGATGATCGCCAGCGGCGGGCCGAGCGCGCGACGGGTAGCCTCCAGCAACAGCGGAATGCCGACGCAGGCGGTGAGCAGATCCAGGGTGGTCAGGTTGCCGGGGCGCTGCGCCAGTTGTTCGTAGGCGATGAACAGGTAGGCGGCACTGGCCGCGGCGACCAGCCCGAGGGCGATGTCCAGCAGCGGTACCCGGTCGCACGGCGAGCGCTTGGAAGCCGGGTAGGCGAGAAAGGCCAGCAGCAGGGCGAAGGCCAGGTGAATCGAGCGGGTCTCGGTGTCATTCAGCACGCCGAAGCCGAGGACGAACGGCAGCGGCGAGGCGATCCACAACTGGAACAGCGACCAGAGCAGCGCGAGCCCGGCGATGACCGCGGCCATCGCGCCGGTGGGCAGGCGCGCACCGACATCCTGGGCGATCAGTTCCTCGGTGGACAGTTGTTTGTCTTGCATGAAATGAGGCCTGTTTTTTCAGGTAACGGAAACCGCAAAAACCCGTGGCCGGCCGGCGCACGGGTTTTCGGGCTAAGGCATTGCCAGCAAGGCCGCCCGGTGGGACGACCGCTCGCGCCTTACAACCAGCCACGTTCCTTGTAGTAGCGCTCGGCGCCTTCATGCAGCGGCGCACTCAGACCGACCTTGATCATCTCTTCCGGCTTGAGGTCCTTGAATGCCGGATGCAGGCGCTGGAAGCGCTCGATGTTCTCGAACACCGACTTGACCAGTTGGTAGACGACTTCGGCGTCGACCTTGCTGGTGGTCGACAGCACGGCCTTGCCGCCGATGGACTGGGTCGGCTGGTCGTTGCCCTTGTACAGGCCGCCGGGAATCTCGGCCTTGGTGTAGTAGCTCTTCTCCGCCAGCAGCTTGTCGATCTCCGGGCCGGTGATCGGTACCAGTACGGCATCCACGGTGGTGGTCGCTTCCTGGATCGCGCCGTTGGGGTGGCCGACGAAGTAGGTCATGGCATCGATGTTGTTGTCGCCCAGCGCGCTGGCCTGTTCGGCCGGCTTCAGTTCGGCGGCGAGCGAGAACACCGACTTGTTCCAGCCCTTCTCCTTCATGATCTCTTCGAGGGTGTCGCGCTGGCCGGAGCCGGGGTTGCCGATATTGACGCGCTTGCCCTTGAGGTCATCCAGGCCCTTGATGTTGGCGTCACGACGCGCAAGCACGGTGAAGACTTCACTCTGCAGGGAGAACACCGCACGGATGTCGTCCATCTTCCCTTCTTTCTCGAAGGGTACGGCGCCTTCCATCGCCTTGTACTGGTGGTCGGACTGCATGATGCCGAAATTGAACTCGCCACTGCGCAGGCCGTTGACGTTGGCCACGCCGCCGCCACTGGCAGGCGCATTGCATTTGAGGTTCTCGGCGTTGCGGTTGACGAAGCGGCAGATCGATTGCCCCGCCACGTAGTAGACCCCGGTCTGGCCACCGGTGCCGATGGTGACGAACTTCTCTTGCGCCTGCGCCATACCGCTCAGGCCGGTTCCCGCCAGTGCAGCGGTAAAGATCCATGCCAAGGATTTGCCTTTCATGGATGCACTCCTTTTGGTTGTTTTCGAATGCCCGGCATCCCTTGTGAGTCTGCGCGGTGTTGGGAGTCTAGCAGCGTTGCGGACAACGAACAGCGCCCTGACCGATTGCCGCAGGGCATGCAGCCGGCGGGCTTGTTCCATCATCCCGACAATGGCAGACTGCCACTAGTTTCGTAATACGAAAGCTGCTTTACCGCTCAGGACGTAAGGGCCTGATAGCTGAGGCGCCTGCCGTGGCCATCCTGTCGGATGCGCCATCGCCGGCGCCTTTTTCGTTGCCACCGGACATCGCCGCAACGCCACGGACGACACGAGACAGTCATGAAACTTGCATACCGTACTGCGCCGCGGTGAACGCCCATGCCGAGCGACGAGACCACCCAGTTGCGGGCAGCCTTGGAAGAAACCATCCAGGTCCTCGAGAGAACCCGCCACTCCTTCAAGTCGCGGGAACTCGGGCAGCTTCGGCGGCGCCTGCTGGACCTGCTCGAGCAACTGGAGGAGCCGCAGGCCGATAGCGACCCCGCATGAGCGGAACCGGACAACGATCCCGGCATGACGGAAACAACACAGACGCTCACCGCGTCCAAGACAAGAGCGCTGCCGGGTCCGCTGACGGGCCGACGATGCAGCGCCGATATTCCCTTGCGTTAACCGCCCTTTTATTCATGGGAGATAACGCCAACATGCGCACGAACCTGCCGGTCACCGGCCACGAAATCAACGTCAGCGACCACGCCAACATCCTCTCGACCACCAACCTGGGTGGCGAAATCACCTATGCCAATGCGGACTTCGTCGCTATCAGCGGTTTCAGCGAAGAGGAACTGCGGGGCCAGCCACACAGCATCGTGCGTCATCCGGACATGCCGTCGCAGGCCTTCGCCGATCTCTGGAGCTGCCTGCGTGGCGGGCAATCCTGGATGGGGCTGGTCAAGAACCGCTGCAAGAACGGCGATCACTACTGGGTCAGCGCGTTCGTCACGCCGGTCAGCCGCAACGGTCGGGTGGTGGAATACCAGTCGGTGCGCACCCGGGCACAGCCCGAGCAGATCCGTGCCGCCGAAGCCTATTACCGCCAGCTGCGCGACAAGCCGGGCGCCGCGTTCCTGAGCAAGCTCCAGCTGGGCATGCGCGCCCGTGTCGGCCTGCTGGCAGCGCTCGGCGTCGTGCTCGGCGGCACCTGGGCGCTGTTCGGCGGCGTGCCGCTGCTTGCCGCGGCCCCCGGCATCCTGCTCGGCAGGCCTCGGCGCCGCCGCCCTGGGCAGCCTGGCGCTCGCCCCGTTGCGGCGGCTGGCGTGGCAGGCACGGCAGGTCGGGCACAATCCGGTCAGCCAGCGGATCTACACCGGCCGGCGCGACGAGATCGGCGAAATCGCCTTCGCCATGAAGATGCTGGAAACCGAAGCCGCCGCCATGGTCGGGCGCATCGCCGACTCCAGCGGCCTGCTCAGCAACCATGCCCGCGAACTGCTCGCCGCGATGCAGGGCAGCACGCAGAGCGCCTCGCGCCAGCAGCAGGAAACCGACAAGGTCGCCACCGCGATCAACCAGATGGCAGCCAGCGTCCAGGAGGTCGCCCTGAATGCCCAGCGCACCGCCGAGGCGGCGGCGCGGGCCGATGGCGAGACGGCCAGTGGCCGGCAGATCGTCGGCCTTACCGGCAGCAGCATCGTGCGCCTGGCGGACGATATCCAGCAGGCCACCGACGTCATCCACCAGCTGGAGGCGCACAGCCAGGAGATCAGCCGCGTGCTCGACGTCATCCACGGCATCGCCGAGCAGACCAACCTGCTGGCGCTCAACGCCGCCATCGAGGCGGCGCGCGCCGGCGAGCAGGGCCGCGGCTTCGCCGTG
>NZ_AZSV01000117.1:0-10989 GCF_000582595.1 Pseudomonas sp. BAY1663 | reverse complement strand
CAGGGTTTCCTTAATCCGGATTTTGTCACCGATGTACTGAAACTTGAGCTAACGGAATTCCAGGTCAAGCTCCATCGTTTGTTCATTCGTGCCCTGCAGGCGTGGGCAGCGGCAACTCCGCTGAAGAAGGGTTTACCCGTGGGACTGCCAGCATCGGCCATTGTTGCCAACATGGCGCTGGTTGAGCTGGATCGCTGTATAGAGCAACAGGTTGCACCCATCTATTACGGGCGCTACGTCGATGACATCTTACTGGTCATGGAAAACGGCGCGAACTTTGCTTCGACGGCGGTGCTGTGGGAATGGCTGTTTGAACGGTCGCGGGAGACGCTAGGCTGGGTGGACCAAGGCAAAAAGCAGATTGGCTACAAGCCGACGTACCTCAGTGAGGGTGAAGGGAAAAGACAGGTGCATTTCGCCAATGGCAAAAACAAGGTATTCATCCTGGTAGGCGAGACGGGCAAGACTTTGGTGGACGCCATTGCTCATCAGATTCACGAACGCGCCAGCGAGTGGCGGGCTATGCCACGGCTGCCTCGGTCCGCTACGCATGTCGGTACCGACCTATTGGCCGCCACACAAAGCGACGGCGAGGCCGCCGACAACCTGCGCAAGGCAGATGCGCTGACCATGCGTCGGGCTGGTTTCGCCATCAAACTGCGCGACTTCGAAGCCTATGAACGTGATCTGTTGCCCGAAGCCTGGACAGCACATCGTCGTGCGTTCTTCCGTGCCTTCACTCAGCACGTGCTCGTGTTACCGCAGTTTTTCGACCTGGCTGTCTATCTGCCCCGAGTCATTCGCCTCGCCACGGCATGTGAAGACTTTGCCGATCTACGCCGGATCATCGAAGTGCTACAGGGACTCTGCCAACAGGTACAGGAGCAATGCGACATCGTTGTCAAAGCGTGGCCCGAAGGGGAGGATAGGCCGAACGCTGCGGAGATGCTGGGGCGCTGGAAAGAGCAGCTCTTTACCAGCATCCGAGAAAGCATCACAGCCGCATTCCCACCCCGCTTATCCAAAGCGGGCAAGCAGGCGTGGCAAACCTATATGGCCAACTGTCATCCTGCCATCGACCTGAATGTCTTTCTGGCTTGGCCATTATCCGTCAAAGGCTTTCAAACACAGCAAGCCCGCCTGTTCTCGTTTGACCTCGCCCATATGCCATTCCGTTTCATCGGCCTGCCGAAGGAGATGGTGGCCCAGCGCGGTATTCCTGCCAAAAAGAGCGTTGTAAGTTGCGACAGTGCTGCTGATTTGCTGCCTGACTCTGTACTAAAGGGAACGCGGACTCTCGCCCAGTGGATCGGTTTCAAGGATTTGCCCCAAGGGCTGCCGTTCGCGACTCGCCCCTTCAATCTGCCTGAGCTGTTTATCCTAAATCGCCAAGCCTATTCAGAAGCGACACAGGACGACATGCAGGCGGTGGTGCTGTCTGTACGTGGCTTTGAATTGGGAGATAAAGCGCCTCTTTTCGACAAAAACGACATACTGCAGATACCAGATGGTGTCACCCCACGGAAATACGGTATTGCCGTCTCCAGTTGGCAGACAAATCTGGACAGCTGGACAGCCAGTGTGATGCGCATGCCGGATCCCGATGCCGAACGCTATGTTCGCCTCTGTCGCCTGCTGGATGGCGTAATTGCCCAGCCCAGGGACAGCCGCTACCTGATCCTGCCGGAGCTGGCACTGCCCGCGCACTGGTTCATCCGCATCGCTCGCAAGCTGCAAGGTCGCGGAATTTCGCTGATTACCGGTATCGAATACCTGCACGCCAGCAAGTCGCGGGTTCGCAACCAGGTTTGGGCGGCGCTGTCCCACGACGGTCTGGGCTTTCCCTCGCTGATGATTTACCGTCAGGACAAGCAGCGGCCCGCCCTACATGAAGAGCAGGAGCTACAGCGCCTGGCCGGTTTGGAAATGAAGCCGGACAAGGCGTGGAAAACACCGCCCATCATTCAGCACGGCGACTTACGCTTCACAATGTTGATTTGCAGTGAACTGACCAACATTCGCTATCGCGCTGATCTGCGTGGCAAGGTGGATGCGCTGTTCGTGCCGGAATGGAATCCAGATACCGAAACTTTCAATGCATTGGTTGAATCCGCAGCATTGGATATCCATGCCTACATCATCCAATGCAATGATAGACAGTACGGCGACAGCCGCATCCGGGCCCCTTACAAGGACAGTTGGAAGCGTGATGTGCTGCGGGTCAAAGGTGGTGTCACCGACTACTGCGTGATTGGCGAAATCGATGTGCAAGCTCTGCGTCAATTCCAAAGCAGTCACCGTTCACCAGGAAAACCCTTCAAGCCGGTGCCGGATGGATTCAACGATGCGATGGACTACCAACGCAAAGTGTTGCCTACGGGTGATAGTGCGTGACTCTGAACACCAGCTCGGTTATCTCATTGAATTTCAGGTTCCCAGATAGATCGACGTCACCTTCAGCCTTTCATGCCCGAGCTCATGGCTGATCTGCTGTCGAGCGTGTCGGTCACTCATTCTCTGACTGCTACTGAGCTGAGCTTTACGAGGGCCACCCGCTGCTGGCGCCTTCCACCCCGTCAACACCTCATACCGCATCTGCGCATACCGATGCCGGAGCCCGTGCATGTTGCTCAACCCGGCCGCCTTGCACTGCCCCTCGTAAACATGCCGCTGCTGGATGTAAGTCTTGTGCGCCGGAATCAATGACCCCAGGCCTGCCAGGCGATGGACCTCATCCAGCACCGCACGCTGTTCCGGCGTCGTGATTGGCACCGTCCGATCACGCCCACCTTTTGCCCACGATCCCTTGATAGCGATATGGTCGCCACGGTCGGCATAGCGGAGTTGGAACTTGATGGACTCTTCCCGCCGCAAACCGAAAGCCGCTTGCAAACGCAGGCTCATACGAACTTGAGGATCGGTGATGCGATCCAGCCTGCCATCCAGTTCCTTGGCCTTGCTTTCATTGGTCACATAGCGCCGTTCGGGAATACCCAGTTTGGCGTTGTCTGTCGGTAAGATGCCTGCCTTGCCAACCTTCTCGGCCCACCAGCGCAGATGCGCCAAACGGTTCTTCAGCGTACCGGTCGACAGGCCTTCGGCTTGCCAGCGTTGCAGTAGGGCTTCGACATGCTTGCCCTTCAACGAAGTGGCATGCATCTGGCGAAAGCCTGCTTCGCGCAATTGATGAGCGGCCAGGCTCAGCGAGCGTTGCCGGTCGGCCTGGGTGGCGTGGCTGCCGTCACGGTTGCGCTGGCAGAGCTGTCGCAGGGTGTAGGTCAAGTCGTCCATCTTCTGGCCTCCACGCAAAGCGCCGTACTGCGTTGTCCTGAAATTCAGTGGTTAGTGTTGGTGCCAGCTCGCCAAGGCGAGATCCCGTGAGGGCAAGGGCATGGTGTTCAGGAAACACCAGGGCCTCGAATGAGGTATCCGTCTTGCTTCCTGCTGGAAGCCCGGACGGAGGTACTACAAGACGAAAGTGATGTGAACGTGGACAAGTCCTCCTATGAAAGAGAGTGGGATGAGAAAAGCCGCAGGAGCCCTGTGCATAGCGCACAGGCAATTGCCGCAAAGGACAGTGCGCCAGGCGGCGCAGTAGGGATGAGTTCAAACGGACGAAGAAGGCTCCGCCCTGGGTAGGGCCGGTATGCGGTCGGAGCCTGGGCATACCTGGGGTGGTTCCGCCCTGACGGGCCAGCGCTTGCGGGAACCTGCGCTGTTGGGGGTGCCGATGTACGAAGCCCATCGGTCTTGGCAACTGCCCGGTCAGTGTAGGGCGGCCATCATCATGTCTGCCGCACGCAATGGGATTCGGCATTCGCCCGCATTGTTGCTGGCGTGGGCGGGGTCGTCACTGCGGCGTGCAGTGACGACCCGTTTCGCGGCGGCATTTGCTACGCAGGATGCGGCTGCCATCCCCTGGCCTGCATTACCTGTGCTGCGATGTCCCCAGCGTTCGTCGGGGCATTCAGCATCTTGCGGATGTTGGCGATGTGCGCCAGGGCAGTTTCACGCGATGCCGGTGGCGCAGTGGGTTCCGGGCGGGTTTCGATGCGTGGTGCACCAGCAGGCCGATTTTTGGCAGGCCGGTTCGCGGCAGACATCTCCTTACGACCTGCCCACAAGCGGAACTCGCCCGCAAATACGCGCTTCACCAAGGCGAAGAAGTAGGCCACGACATTGCGCACGGTGCCGCTCTGGCTGCGTGCCTGCAACTCGTCGAGTACTTCCTGGCGATGCTGCGGCGGCAGCCGCCGCAAGGCGGCCCGTACGTCCTTTTGCTGATCTGCCTGGGCATTGCTTAGGCAAGGCGGCAAGCTCACCGACGGCGATGCCGGATCGCCGTCGCTTTCGCGCGCGCGGTACGTACGTTCTTTTTTATACATATACGTCTTATACGTACTGCCCTGCTCAGCCGTCATGTGGCGAGCGTGTCCGGTCTGTTGCGGAACAAGCGTGCTGCCAGTGGAATTGCCAGACAATGGCAGTGGGTCGGCTGCCTTGCTCGCCTGCGACGGCGGCGTAGGGGGCAAATCATCGTCATCGTGGCGCTGATCGTGGGGCGCAATGGAGGCGGCTTCAGATGCCTGCACCAGCGTTGCCTGAATGTGGACGGCCACCCGATCCACCTGGTTGTTTTCGTGGCCGATGGAGGCTTGCAGAAGCTCGGACAGGCTGGCATCGAGCTCGCAGGCCTGTTGGAAGTGCAGGGCGCTTTCGTGAACCTGATACAGCTCGCTGAGCACATGGCCGGTGAGAGGATCGCGTTGCTGGCCCACCAGACTGATCCACCCCGTCAGTCGAAGCACGACGAGAACACGCCAGGCCGTCTCGTACCCGGCCCGCTGGCCCAGCGGGGTAGAGGTGAGATAGCGGCGCAACTGCCCCAGATTCGCCAGCGGGCTGATACCCTCCGCAGAGCGCAGCATCCGCAGCACCTGCCAGCCATTGCGCTCCAGCGGCGTGAGGCGAGCATCGAGCATGAGCGATGCCGGCGTGGCGAACAGGGCGTCTTGCCCCAGTGGGTTGTGGCGGGTGTGATGGTCTGCCATGAGAGTTCTCCAGGGTCTGGGCCACAGCGGCCCGTTCCCCTGCATCTCATCGCGTACCGCTCCATGCGTCAGCCAAAAATGCGGTCTGCGCCATACCCGTTTTATCCGGCAGGTGCAGCGTTGGCACCGGCATCCAGACTGATTTATCATCCCGATACCCCTATGGGGTACAACTGGGGGTACTTCCAGCGATTCCCGCAAAGGCTGTGGCCCGATTTCCCCGCGAAACCTAGCATTCACGGCCCTTTGCAGACCGATCAACGTTTAAACGTGTGATTAACGTCTGAGCCCGTTCAACGCTCGCCTGCAGGCCCCGACTCGTCGGGGCCTGTTCGTTTCCGGCGGGCGAATCCCGGGTGTCACAGCGGCCCGGGGTCGGGCATCGGCTCCAACGGTGGCTCGACCTTTTCCAGTTGTTCGGGGGGGGGTCTTCCGGCAGCTCGTCCGGGCTTCTGTGGGGGAGAGCCCAACCTCGGCGCGAGCTTCTTTGATTCTTGGGCGGGCCGTTGGCCGCATCGCCGCGAGGGCGAACCGCCTACAAGAGCGGTTCGTGCCTGGGACCGCTTTTGCGGGAGGGCCGACCTCGGCGCGAGCTTTTTGGTTCTTCGCCGGGGAGCACCAGGCATCCCCGCGCAGGGTTCGCGGCAGCGGCACCGCCAGCCGGTGCACATCTGCCGCGTGTCTCGCTACTTGAAGTTGCGCCTCACCAGGCGTTCCAGCCAGCCGACGATGCCGGAGCGGAACAGCAGTACGCAGAGCACGAAGATCACCCCGAGGATCACGTGCACCCATTCGCCCAGCGGCCCGTTGGACAGCGAACTCTGCAACGTCACCACCACGCCGGCGCCGACCAGCGGGCCGAGGATGGTGCCGACGCCGCCGAGCAGGGTCATCAGGATCACCTCGCCGGACATGTGCCAGTGCGCGTCGGTCAGCGAGGCCAGCTGGAACACCACGGTCTTGGTCGAACCGGCCAGCCCTGCCAGCGCCGCGGAGATGACGAAGGCCAGCAGCTTGTGCGCATCGACGTTGTAGCCCAGCGACACCGCGCGCGGCTCGTTCTCGCGGATTGCCTTGAGTACCTGGCCGTACGGGGAATGGATGGTGCGCTGGATGATGGCGAAGCCGAGCACGAACACCGCCAGCACGAAGTAGTACATCGCCAGGTTGTTCTGCATGTCGACGAGGCCGAACAGGTGCCCGCGCGGCACGCCCTGCAGGCCGTTCTCGCCACCGGTGAACGGCGCCTGGACGAAGACGAAGAACACCAGCTGCGCCAGCGCCAGGGTGATCATGGCGAAGTAGATGCCCTGCCGGCGGATCGCCAGCAGGCCGAACAGCGCGCCGAGCACCGTCGAGGCCAGGGTGCCGGCGAGGATGCCCAGCTCGGTACTCAGCCCGCTGTAGCTGCTCAGCATGTAGCCGGTGATGTAGCCGCCGGTGGCGAAGAACGCCGCGTGGCCGAACGACAGCAGTCCGGCGTAGCCCAGCAGCAGGTTGAAGGCACAGGCGAACAGCGCGAAGCACAGCAGCTTCATCAGGAACACCGGATAGACCGCCAGCGGCGCCAGCAGCGCCACCGCCAGCAGTACCGCGTAGAAGATCTTCCGCCGCCGCGCCGCCGCATGCCGGCGCTCGCGCACCACGCTGGCCTGCAGCACCGAGGCCGCCTGCATGTTGACCGGATTGGTCATGCTCATGCCTCCTTCCCGAAAAGTCCCGCAGGACGAACCAGCAGCACCGCCACCATGACCAGGAACACCACGGTATTGGCCGCCTCCGGATAGAACACCTTGGTCAGCCCCTCGATCAGCCCCATGGCGATGCCGGTGACGATGGCGCCGAGGATCGAGCCCATGCCGCCGATCACCACCACGGCGAACACCACGATCAGCAGGTTCGACCCCATGCCCGGCGTCACCGCGTAGATCGGCGCCGCCAGCACGCCGGCGAAGGCCGCCAGGGCCACGCCATAGCCGTAGGTCAGGGTCACCAGCAGCGGTACGTTGATGCCAAAGCCCTGCATCAGCCTGGGGTTCTCGGTACCGGCGCGCAGGTAGGAGCCCAGGCGGGTGCGCTCGATGACGTACCAGGTCGCCAGGCACACCACCAGCGCGGCGACGATCACCCAGGCGCGGTAGGTCGGCAGGAACATGAAGCCGAGGTTGAAGCCGCCACGCAGCAGTTCCGGCATCGGGTAGGACGAGCCGGACACGCCGAACAGCTTGACGAAGCTGCCCTCGACGATCAGCGCCAGGCCGAAGGTCAGCAGCAGCCCGTAGAGATGGTCCTCACCGGCGATGCGCCGCAGCAGCCCGCGCTCGATGGCCATGCCCAGGGCCCCCACCAGCAGCGGCGACAGCAGCAGCGCAGCCCAGTAGCTCACGCCCAGGTAGTTCAGCCCGAGGAAGGCGACGAAAGCACCGAGCATGTACTGCGCGCCATGGGCGAAGTTGATGATGCGCAGCAGGCCGAAGATGATCGCCAGGCCCAGGCTCAGCAGCGCGTAGAACGCGCCGTTGATCAGGCCGAGCAACAGCTGCCCGAGCAGCACGCTCAGGGGAACGCCGAATACGAGAGTCATGGTTCACCACCCAAAGGAAGTCCGTGGCACCCGGCCGTCGCCGGCCGGGTGATGGCGCGGCTCAGCCGGTCACTGGGTGGCGACCAGCTTGCTGCACTGGCTCTCGGCCATCGGCCGGTAGGCCTGGTCGCCGGGAATGGTGCTGACCACCTTGTACAGGTCCCACTCGCCCTTGGATTCGGCCGGCGTCTTGACCTGCACCAGGTACATGTCGTGCACCATACGGCCGTCCTCGCGGATCTGCCCGCCCTTGGCGAACATGTCGTTGACCGGCGTCCCGGCCATCTGCGCGCGGACCGCCACGGTATCGTCGCTACCAGCGGCCTTCACCGCGTTCAGGTAGTGGGTGGTCGCCGAGTAGATGCCGGCGTGCACCATGCCCGGCATGCGCTTGGTGCGCTCGTAGTAGCGCTGGGCCCAGGCGCGGGTCTCCTCGTTCATGTCCCAGTACCAGCCGGTGGTCAGCATCAGCCCCTGGGTCACGTCCAGACCCATGGCGTGGATGTCGTTCAAGAACACCACCATGCCGGCGAGCTTCTGCCCGGACTGGGTGACGCCGAATTCGCTGGCGGTCTTCAGCGAGTTGACGGTATCGGCGCCGGCGTTGGCCAGGGCGATCACCTCAGCGCCGGAACCCTGGGCCTGCAGCATGTAGGAGGAGAAGTCGCTGCTGGGGAATGGATGGCGGACCTTGCCGACGATGCTGCCGCCATCGCCCTCCACCACCTTGGTGATGTCGGTTTCCATGGAATGGCCGAAGGCGTAATCGGCGGTGAGGATGTACCAGCTCTTGCCGCCATCGGCGAGCACCGCCTTGGCCGTGCCGTTGGCCAGCGCGTAGGTGTCGTAGGTCCAGTGGATATGGTTGGGCGAGCAGTATTCGTTGGTGATGCTCGAGGCCGCCGCGCCGGAGATCAGCGCCAGCTTGCCGCCCTGCTCCACCACCTTGCTCGCCGCCAGCACCACGGAGCTGGCGACCATGCCGGTCACCATGTCGACGTTGCGCTCGTCGATCCATTGGCGCACGGTGTTGGCGCCGACGTCCGGCTTGTTCAGGTCATCGGCGTGGAAGATGACGATCTTCTTGCCGTCGACCGTGCCGCCGAAATCCTCCACCGCCATTTTCAGCGCCTCCAGGCCGCCGGGGCCGGAGAGGTCGCGGTAGGTGCCGGACATGTCGGCCAGGTAGCCGATGCGGATCTCGTCGTTGCTGATCTCGGCCTGGGCGGCCGTGGTGATCAGGGAAGCAGCCAGGATGGCGCTCGCGCGCTTGCGGAAAAAGCTCATGTATTCACCACTCTCGATTGTTTTTGTTGTGGTTCGGGCCGGCATCCACTGCGGCCGGTTTACAGCTTCCTGGGGCTCACACCCCGAGACAGGAATTGAGGAACTCCTTTTTCGAATCCAGCTCGGCCGCCTCGATCTCCTCGATGATGCGGCCGTGCTCCATCACGTAATGACGGTCGGCCAGCGGCGCGGCGAAGCGGAAGTTCTGCTCTACCAGGACGATGGTCAGGCCGCGCTGCTTGAGCTTGATCAGCACCTCGCCGAGCTTCTGCACGATGACCGGCGCCAGGCCTTCGGTGATCTCGTCGAGCAGCAGCAGGTTGGCGCCGGTGCGCAGGATGCGCGCCATGGCCAGCATCTGCTGCTCGCCGCCGGAGAGCCGCGTGCCCTGGCTGAAGCGACGCTCATACAAGTTGGGAAACATTGCGTAGAGCTCGTCCAGGCTCATGCCGCCGCTGCGCACCGTGGGCGGCAGCAGCAGGTTCTCCTCGACGCTCAGGCTGGCGAAGATGCCGCGCTCTTCCGGGCAATAGCCGACGCCCAGCCGCGGAATCTGGTGGGCCGGCAGGCCGATGGTCTCGTTGCCGTTGACCACGATGGAGCCGGTGCGGCGCCCGACCATGTTCATGATCGCCCGCAGCGTGGTGGTGCGCCCGGCGCCGTTGCGCCCGAGCAGCGTCACCAGCTCGCCGCGGCCGACCACCAGGTCGACGCCGTGAAGAATGTGCGACTCGCCGTAGAAGGCATGCAGGTCGCTGATGCGCAGCTGGTCGCGGTCCATGGGTGGGGTCATGCGTGGGCCTCCTCGAGCGCGGCGGCTTCGCTGCCCAGATAGGCCTCGCGCACCTGCGGGTTGGCCGACACGCTGTCGTAGTCGCCCTCGGCCAGCACCGAGCCGCGCGCCAGCACGGTGATGCGATCGCACAGCCGGCTGACCACGCTGAGGTTGTGCTCGACCATCAGCACCGTGCGCTTGGCCGCGGCGCGGCGCACCAGTTCGACGACCATGTCGACGTCCTCGCTGCCCATGCCCTGGGTGGGCTCGTCGAGCAGCAGCACGATGGGGTCCAGCGCCAGCGTGGTGGCCAGCTCCAGCGCGCGCTTACGGCCGTAGGGCAGCTCGATCGCCAGGGTCTGGGCGAAGGCCTGCAGGTCGACCTCGGCGAGCAGCTGCATCACCTGCTCGTCCAGCTCGCGCAGGCTGCGCTCAGATTTCCAGAAGTGGAAGGTGGTACCCATCTTCTGCTGCAGGGCGACGCGCACGTTCTCCAACACGCTCATGTGGCCGAACACCGCGGAGATCTGGAACGAGCGCACCAGCCCAAGCCGGGCGATCTCGTTGGCCTTCATCGTGGTGATGTTCTTGCCGCGATAGAGAATCTCGCCGCGGGTGGGCGTGAGGAATTTGGTGAGCAGGTTGAATACGGTGGTCTTGCCGGCGCCGTTGGGGCCGATAAGCGCGTGGATATGTCCCTGGCGGACCTTGAGATCAACGGAATCCACGGCGGTGAAGCCGCGAAACTCCTTGGTCAGGCCGCGCGTTTCCAGCACGAACTCTGGTTCCATGGATGCCCCTCTAACCTTGATTGTTTTTGTTGGTTATGGCGCAGGTCGTCACATGACCTTTACGTAAACGATAACAATCGATTTCCGTATACGGCAAGTGGCTTTTTCAAACGGGTGATTGAGCGGTAAAAGCGGTAACCTTTAGGCAAATGGCCAGCATTGAAGGTGCCTTTTGTCCTGCGAACACTTCGTGTCCAAGGGCGCCGAAATGCCGGAAGCGGGGTCATACGCGAGAGTGCGGGGATCATCACTAGCCCTTCACGCGGAGCCAAAAGCACCGCTTACTGTTTTAGCTTTCTGAGTCGAATGCACGGACTATCAGGTCACACCTATCGCCCCTTCAGAAGGGTGAGCGGAATCGTTGCGTAGGGGGTTGAGCAGCAAGGATGCGGCGAAAGGCTTAAAGGGCCATGGATGGCCCTTGTAAGCCGACCCTTGGAGCGACGATGGAGTGAACGAACCCCACGCGCAGCGTGGGGCCGGATGCAGGGGCAAGACCTT
>NZ_AZSV01000116.1:0-11076 GCF_000582595.1 Pseudomonas sp. BAY1663 | reverse complement strand
CCCGGCCACGACGCCCCGCAGCCCGCGGCCGCGTCCCCCTGCGCCAGCGGCTACGGCTGATCGGCGACAGCCGGGCATGCGCGCGGTCTACCAGCTGATCGGCCGGGTGCTGCACAGCCCGGTCAGCGTACTGGTCACCGGCGAAACCGGCACCGGCAAGGAACTGGTGGCACGCGCCATTCATGATTGCGGCAGCCGGCGCAGCAAGGCCTTCGTCGCACAGAACTGCGCCTCGCTGCCGGAACACCTGCTGGAAAGCGAACTGTTCGGCTATCGCAAGGGCGCCTTCACCGGCGCCGACCGCGACCGGACCGGCCTGCTCGACGCCGCCGATGGCGGCACCCTGTTCCTCGACGAGATCGGCGACATGCCGCTGCTGCTGCAGGCCAAGCTCTTGCGCGTGCTGCAGGAAGGCGAGGTGCGTCCGCTGGGCAGCAGCGAGACGCACAAGATCGACGTGCGCATCGTCGCCGCCACCCATCGCGACCTGCGCACCCAGGTGGAGGACGGGCAATTCCGCGAGGATCTGTTCTACCGCCTCTCCAACTTCCCCATCGCCCTGCCGCCGCTGCGCGAGCGCGACGAGGACATCCTGCGTCTGGCGCGACATTTTGCCGACAAGGCCTGCGCCTTCCTGCAGCGCGATTTGTGCCGCTGGTCCGATACCACGCTGGAGCTTCTGGCAGGCTATGCCTTCCCCGGCAACGTACGGGAACTGAAGAGCCTGGTGGAGCGCGCCGTGCTGCTCTGCGAGGGCGGCGAGCTGCTGCCGGAGCACTTCGATCTACGGGTGGAAGCGGACCCCGAGCGCGGCCTGAACCTGCGCGAGCGCATGGAGCGCGTCGAACGCAGCCTGCTGATGGACTGCCTGCGCAAGAACCGCGGCAACCAGAGCCAGGCCGCCCGCGAACTCGGCCTGCCGCGCCGCACCCTGCTCTACCGAATGGAACGGCTGAATATCAGCCCGGCCGATCTCTAAGGAAGGAAAGACGCCATGCCACCGATCAGACACCTCCCAGCATTCGCCCGCCGAAGGCATCGCCCGGCGCTGCAGGCGCTCCGTAGCGCGGCGCACAGCGACTGAGCGCCTTCCCGTACCCCGTATCCAAGGACTACGCCGATGAAAGGAATCGCCGCCCTTGCTTCAAGCCTGCTGTTGGCCGCCTGTGCCAGCAGCGCGCCGATCGATCGAACCCTGGCTGGCCATTACCTCCTGCAGGGGGCCATGGAGATGGGCTCGGAACTGCTGCTGAACGAGGATGGCAGTTTCGAAGCCGCCATGTCGTACGGGATTCTCGATGTGTATACCCGCGGTCGCTGGAGCCAGTCCGGCGACCGGCTGACCCTGCACCGCGAGCGCCCCCGGCACAACGTGTTCGCCCCGGACATGGACCTCGGCCAGCTCATCGACGGCATGGAGCTGCAGATCCGCCCCGATTGCCTCGTGGTGGAGGCACTGGATGCCTGCTACGCGAAGGCGCCAACCGGGCCTGCCGCCCACTGAAGCCTGCACATAACTACGAAAAATGGAGACATTCGTGAAAACCATCTCTGGGTCCACCGCGCTGCTTGTCCTGGCGCTGGCGCTCGCCGGCTGCGCCGGCAACTACAAATTCAGCGACGACCAATACCGCCCGCTGGGCGATCCGCAGGCCCTGAACCGCGGCAAGTGACCGCAAGGAGCGACACCACCATGGAACTGGTCTTCGATATGGTTGGCGCCCAGCAATTCGTGCCCGGGCTGCTGACCACCAAAACCTTCAAGCAGGCCGGCGGCGTGATCGGCCGGGCCGAAGGCTGCGACTGGGTGATTCCCGACCGCAAGCGCGTGCTCTCCGGGCGTCATGCGGTGATCAGCTACCGCGACGGCGCCTTCTTCCTCACCGATACCAGCAGCAACGGCATCCAGCTCAAGGACAGCGGCGCCAGCCTGATCAAGGGCCAGCCGCAGCGGGTCGAACACGGCAACGTCTACTGCCTGGGCGACTTCGAAATCCGCGCACGGCTGGTCCAGGACCCGGCGCTGTTCGAAGGTGACATCGGCCGGCCGCAGCCGGCCGGCAGCATCATCCCCGACGACGCCTTCCTCGACCTCGACCCGCTGGTCGCCATGGACCAGCAGGAGCGTGTCTATGCCGAGGTCGACGACCTCGACCTGGCCCTCGGCGCGCCGCAGCGCCAGGCCCAGCAGCGCGACTATGCGCGCATCGACATGGAAAGCCTGCCGCTGCCCGAACTGGTCATGCCGCAGGCCGCGCCCGAACCCAGGCCCGAGGCCCAGCCCGAGCGCCTGCCGCAAGGCTTCTGGGAGCGTTTCGGCGAAGCGCTGGGTATCGATCTCGACGGGCTCGACGAAGAGCAACGCCAGGCACTGGCGCTGCGCGCCGCACGCCTGCTCAGGCAGAGCGTCACCGGCCTGCAGCAGAGCCTGCGCACCCGCAGCGAGCTGAAGAACGAGCTGCGCCTGGCGCTGACCACCGTACAGAGCGCCGGCAACAATCCGCTCAAGCTCGGCGCCGACAGCGGCGAGGCGATGACCGCCCTGCTGCGCGGCGGCAAACCGGGGCAACTGCCGGCCGAACAGGCGATCGGCCGCGCCTTCCGCGACCTGCAGGCACATCAGGTCGCGCTGCTGGCGGCCAGCCGCGCGGCAGTGCAGGCCATGTTCGAGCAGTTCGCCCCGGAGCAGCTGGCACTGCGCTTCGAGCGCGACGGCCGCAAGCCGCTGCTCGCCACCGCCGGCAGCCGCTGGCGCGCCTATCGCCGCCTGCACCACAGCCTCGGCCAGGACGGCGACTGGCACGAACGGCTGTTCGCCCGCGATTTCGCCAAGACCTACGAGGAGCAGGTGCGCCTGATCGCTACGCTCGATTCCACCCATCAAGGATGATCCCCATGCCCCGTCGCATCACCCCGGCCATGCTGGCCGCGCTGCTCGTGCTGGGCGGCTGCTCGACGCTGTCGCCCTATTCCAGGCTGACCAAGCTGGACCTCGAACTGCACGGCAGTGACCGCCTCAACCCCGACCTCAACGGCCGGCCCTCGCCGATCGTGCTGCGCCTGCTGGAACTCCAGCACCCGGTGGCGTTCGAGAACGCCGATTTCTTCGCCCTCTACCAGCGCCCCAAGGAAGTCCTGGCGCCGGACCTGGTGACCTTCGAGGAGCTGGAATTACGCCCGGGCGAAAGCCGCGCGCTCAAGCTCTCGGTACGCGACGGCAGCCGCTACGTCGGCGTGCTCGCCGCCTATCGCGACCTGCCGGAAGCCAACTGGCGCTACGTCATCGCCCTGCCGCCGCAGGAGCGCACCCGCGTCGCGCTGACACTCGACGAACGCGGCATCGCCCCGTTCGATCCGCGCGCCGAAGAAGGTAAATGAGCATGAGCCTGCACAAAGTAGTCTGGCAGGAAGGCATGCTGCTGCGCCCGCAGCACTTCCAGCAGAGCGACCGTTACTACGACCACCAGCTCAAGGCGCGCACCCAAAAGCTGGCCAGCTATGCCTGGGGGTTCTTCAACCTGGAGATCGACCGCCAGTTCCTCAACATGGGCAAGCTGGTGCTCAGCCAGGCCAGCGGCATCCTCCCGGACGGCACGCTGTTCGAGCTGGGCAGCGAGCGCGAGCCACTGGCGCTGGACATCCCGCCGAACACCGGCAGCACGCCGGTGTACCTGGCGCTGCCGCTGGTCACCGGCAACCACATCGAGACCCGCCGCCCCGAGCAGAAGGACGTGCTGGCACGCTATACCACCCATGAGCTGGACGTCGCCGATTCCAATGCCGGCGACAGCAGCACCAGCCAGGTCGGCACCGGGCTGCCGGATTTCCGCCTGCTGCTGGGCGAGCAGCAGAGCGACCAGGCCTACGTGAAACTGCAACTGTGCGAGGTGCTGGATACCACGCCGGACGGGGTGATCAGCCTCGATCCGGAATTCATCCCCACCTACGTCAACTTCCAGGCCTCCGGCTACCTGCTGTCCTGCCTGAAGGAAGTGATCAGCATGCTCGCCCACCGCGGCGACACCCTCGCCGAGCGCATCAGCGCCACCGGCAAGGTCGGCGGCGCCGAGGTCGGCGACTTCATGATGCTGCAGCTGATCAACCGCCACGAACCGGTGCTGCGCCACTACCTGGGCGTCGAGCAGGTGCATCCGGAGCAGATCTATCGCGACCTGCTCGGCCTGCTCGGCGAACTGGCGACCTTCTCCGGCGAGAGCAAGCGCCCGCGCCTGGACGGCCGCTACCAGCACAGCGACCAGGGCGCGAGCTTCCGCAAGCTGATGGACGCGATCCGCCAGGTGCTGTCGATGGTGCTCGAGCAGCATGCCATCGAGCTGCTGCTGCAGCAGCGCCAGTACGGCATCCAGGTCTCGCCGCTGCACGACCACAAGCTGCTCGGCTCGGCCGCCTTCGTCCTCGCCGCCAGCGCCCAGTGCGACTCGGAGACCCTGCGCACGCGCCTGCCGGCGCACCTGAAGATCGGCCCGGTGGAGCGCATCCGCCAGCTGGTCAACCTGCACCTGCCGGGCATCCGCCTCAAGCCGCTGCCGGTGGCGCCGCGGCAGATCCCCTTCCACGCCGGCAAGACCTATTTCGCCCTGGAACTCAGCTCCGAGGACCAGGCGCAGCTGGAGCGCTCCGGCGGCTTCGCCTTCCATGTGTCCGGCGACTTCGCCGGGCTCGAACTGAAATTCTGGGCGGTCAGGGACTAGCGACATGATCAGGGAAATGGAACAGAACGACCGCACGGTCATCGTCAACCGCACCGGCGAAGCGCCGGCGCAGAGCCCGCTGACCGACTTCGACACGCCGCCGCGTTTCGAGCAGCTGGAAGAGCGGATGATCTACGCTGCGCGCCTGCGCCCGGCGGAAACCTTCAACATCAGCCTCAACCCGCTGGTGGCTGCCGCCTCGCCGCTGCTCTCCGAGGTGGTGCGGCTCAAGCACAGCCAGGAGAGCGAAGACCTGCAGGCGCTGCACAACCAGCTCGGCAGCGCGATCAAACTGTTCGAGCATCGCGCCCTGCACGACGGCGCCGAGAGCAGCCAGGTGATGGCGGCGCGCTACGTGCTCTGCACCGTGCTCGACGAGGCCGTGGTGACCACGCCCTGGGGCAACGAGAGCGAATGGTCGCAGATGAGCCTGCTGTCCTCCTTCCACAACGAGACCTTCGGCGGCGAGAAGTTCTTCCAGCTGCTCGAGCGGCTGTCGCGCAACCCGGTCAAGCACCTGCCGATGCTGGAGCTGATGTACCTCTGCCTGTCCCTCGGCTTCGAGGGCAAGTACCGCGTGCTGCCGCGCGGCATGCTCGAGCTGGAAGCGGTGCGCGACAGCCTCTACCGGCAGATCCGGCAGATGCGCGGCGACATCCCGCGCGAGCTGTCGCCGCACTGGGAGGGCCTCAAGGACAGCCGCCGGCGCCTGGTGCGCATCGTGCCGTGGTGGCTGGTAGCGCTGTTCACCCTGGCCTGCCTCGGGGTGATCTATGGCGCTTCGCCTGGGTGCTGGGCGAGCAACGGGAGGCGGTGCTGCAGCCTTATCGGGCGTTGGGGATGAACGCCGTGGATTCAACGCTTTCAGGGATGGAATGAAATGAAGAACTTCTTCGCCAAACTCGGCGCCTTTCTGCGCCGGACCTGGGTCTGGAGCCTGCTGCTGGTGTTGCTGCTCGCGGTGCTGGTGTGGTTCGCCGGGCCGCTGCTGGCGGTCGACGACTACAAGTTCTGGGAAACGCCCAGCAGTCGCCTGCTGAGCATCAGCGTGCTGTTCCTCGGCTGGGGCCTGGCCATGGTCTTCGTCAGCTGGCGCGCCAGCGTCCGCAAGAAGCGTGACGAGCAGGACCAGGACGTACAGGAACAACTGCGCCGCGACGGCCTGATCGGCGAGGAGCAGCAGGAGCTGCGCCATCGCTTCAAGCAGGCGTTGCGCACACTGAGAACCTCCAGTCTCTACCGCGGGCGCAGCGAGAAATGGCGCAGCGAGCTGCCCTGGTACCTGCTACTCGGCCCACAGGGCAGCGGCAAGACCAGCCTGCTGGATTTCTCCGGGCTGGATTTCCCGCTCAACCGCAGCGAGCAGCAGCGCCTGACCAAGGACGTCTCCGGCACCCGTTATGCCGACTGGTATTTCGCCGACCATGCGGTGCTCATCGACACCGCCGGCCGCTACCTGACCCAGCCCGACGCACCGGTGGACGGCAGCGCCTGGAACACCCTGCTCGGCCTGCTGCGCAAGCGCCGCGCGCGGCCGCTCAACGGCGTACTGGTGAACCTGCCAGTGGACCAGCTGCAGGGCGGCAGCGAGCTGGAGCTGGAAAACCTCGCCCGCCAGACTCGCCAGCGCCTGCAGGAGCTCCACCAGCGGCTGAACGCCGATGTGCCGGTCTACCTGGTGCTGAGCAAGGCCGACAAGGTGCTCGGCTTCGACGAATTCTTCGACCAGCTGTCGCGCGAGGAAAGCGACCAGGTGCTCGGCGCCAGCTTCCGCAAGGAACAGAACGGCAGCGACGCGCAGGTCGTGCGCCAGGAATTCGAGGAACTGCTGCGCCGCCTGAACAGCCAGGTGATCATGCGCATGCATCAGGAACGCGATGCCCGGCGCCGCGGTCGCATCCTCGACTTTCCCCATCAACTGGGACGGATCGGCGAGCGCCTGAGCCTGTTCATCGAACTGGCCTTCGCCGGCAACCGCTACCAGCGCGCCAGCCAGCTGCGCGGCTTCTACCTGACCAGCGCACCACGCTTGCAGCAGGAACTCGACCCGCTCACCGCCGGCATCGGCCGCCAGCTCGGCCTGGCCAGCGGCGCCCTGCCGACCTTGCGCAGCGGCCGTGCCCGCTTCATCAACCAGCTGCTCAGCCGGGTGATCTTCCCCGAAGCCGAACTGGCGGGCCTCGACCGGCGCGAGGTACGCCGCATCGACTGGGGCCAGCGCGCGCTCTATGCCGGTGCCTTCGGCTGCCTGCTGCTGTTCGGCGCGGCCTGGGCGCTGAATTTCTCCGGCAACCACGAGCGCCTCGAACGGCTGCGCGACATCGCCCAGACCCTCGGCGGCGAGCGCCAGGCCATCGCCGCCGCAGACGAAGCCCTGCGCACCCTCGCGGTGCTGGATGGCAGCTATGCGGCAACCCAGGTCTTCCCGCCCCGCGATGAGGTGTCCTGGCTGCGCCGCGGCGGTCTGTACCAGGGCGAAGCGGTCGACCCGACGCTGCACCAGGCCTACCGCCGCGACCTGGAGACCCTGCTGCTGCCGCGCGTCGGCCGCCAGCTGGAGGCACAGATCCGCGCCAACCTGAACGACCGCGAGCGACTGCTCGGCAGCCTGCGCGCCTACCTCATGCTGAACCTCGCCGAACGCCGCGATGCGGCCTTCCTCAAGGACTGGCTGGCCGCCGACTGGTCGCTGCGCCATGGCGGCAACGCCGTCGCCCAGCAGGGGCTGAACACCCACTTCGCGCGTCTGCTGGAGGAATCCTTCGCCCCGTACCGGCTGAACGATAATTTGGTGGCCAAGGCGCGCGCCCAGCTGCGCAGCGAATCGCTGGCCAACGTGGTGTACCGCATGCTGCGCGACCAGGCGCGCAACCTGCCCGACTACCGCCTGAACCAGCGGCCCGGCCCACAGGCCGGGCTGTTCGTCGGCGGCGACCAGGCGATTCCCGGCTTCTATACCCAGCGCGGCTACCAGACGCTGTTCGTCGCCCAGGGCGCCGACCTGGTCAGCGAAATCCTGCGCGACAACTGGGTGCTCGGCGAAGGCGACAGCCTCAGCGCCAAGGACCTCAGCCGTCTGCTGGTGGAAATGGAACAGCTGTACTTCCGCGATTACGCCGCCCACTGGAGCGAGGCGATCGCCCAGCTGAACATCCTCCCGGCGGGTAGCGCCGCCCAGGGCGCAGCCCAGCTCGCCGGGCTGACCGCCGCCAACTCGCCGCTGCTGCAGTTGCTGCTGGAAGTGCGCGAGAACACGCGTTTCGCCGGGCTGGCCGAGGCCTCCGAGCAGGCCGGTGACGCCGCCGAAGCGGCCCAGGCAGCCGGCGGCAAGCTCGGCAAGGTAGCCAAGCTGGCCAGCGCCGCGGCCGAGCAGGCCCAGGCGATGCTGCTCAAGAACCTGCCGGACACCGCGCGCAAGACCCTGGAGCGGCGCTTCGCACCGCTGCACCAGTTGCTCGACGACAACGGCGCGGCGGGTCCCGAACTGGCCGCCAGCCTGCAGGCGCTCGATGCCCTGCAGCTGCAACTGGCCGCGCTCGCCCATGCCAGCGCACCGGAGCAGGCCGCCTTCGAACTGGCCAAGGCACGCATGAGCGGCCAGCGCGATGCCATCAACCAGCTGCGCAACAGCGCCGCGCGCCTGCCGCAGCCGCTGGGCCAATGGCTCGGCCTGCTGGCCGAGGACAGCTGGTCGCTGGTGCTCAACGACGCCTATCACTACCTCAACCAGCGCTACCGCAACGAGCTCTATGCCAGCTACCGCGGCGCGCTGCGCGAACGCTATCCGTTCAGCGCCCACAGCACCAGCGACGTCGCCCTTGCCGACTTCCGCGAGTTCTTCAAGGCCCAGGGCCTGGCGGACAGCTTCTTCGAGCGCTACCTCAGGCCCTTCGTCAGCGGCAGCGCCGGCCAGTACCAGCTGCGCCGCGTCGATGGTCGCGGCCTGCCGCTGTCGGAGCAGTTCCTCGCGCAGATGAGCCGGGCGCAGACCATTCGCCGTAGCTTCTTCGCCGAGAACCCCAACGAGCCGCTGATCCTGTTCAAGCTCGAGCCCTACTCGCTGGACTCCAGCCTCGGCCGCGCCGACTTCCGCTTCGGCAACCAGCAGCTGGAATACCGCCACGGCCCCATCGTGCAGACCGCCTTCCGCTGGCCCGCCGAGGCCGACGACGGTCGTACCAGCCTGGTGGTGGAGGAGCTCGGCGGCCGCCGCGTCGGCATCGAGAAGAACACCGGCCCCTGGTCGCTGTTCCGCCTGATCGACCTGATGCAGGTCGACTACCACAGCGGCCGCGACGTGCTGATGCTCAAGGCCGACCTCGGCGGCCTGCGCGCCAACTACCTGCTGCACGCCCAGCGCTCGCCGAACCCGTTCGACCTCGCGCTGCTGCGTGGCTTCAAGCTGCCGGCGACGCTGTGATGACCGCCATGGCCAGCCGCTGGCGCAGCACGGCGCGCACCGACACCGGCAAGGTTCGCGCACGCAACGAGGATGCCTTTCTCGACCTGCCGCAGGCCGGCCTATGGGCGGTGGCCGACGGCATGGGCGGGCACCAGAACGGCGCCCTGGCCAGCCGGCTGATCGTCGAACAACTGGCCGAGCTCCCCGCGGGCGATCTGCCGCAGCGGTTGCTGGCGCTGCGCCGCTGCCTGCACGAGCTGAATCGCCGGCTCAGCCAGGAGCTCACGGTGACCGCCGCGCGTCCCGACCCGGTGATCGGCAGCACCGTGGTCGCCCTGCTGATGGACGATGAGCGCGCGGCCTGCGTCTGGGCCGGCGACAGCCGCTGCTACCTGTGGCGCGGCGGCCGGCTCTATCAACTGTCGCGCGACCATTCGCTGCTGCAGCAGCTGATCGACCAGCAGCAACTGAGCCCCGAACTGGCCGCCCGACATCCAGCCGCCCATGCGCTGACCCGTGCCATCGGCGCCAGCGACAGCCTGAAACTGGATATCCTCGAATTCGCGGTCTACCCCGGCGATACCCTGCTGCTGTGCAGCGACGGCCTGTACCAGAGCATGGCCGCCGACGCCCTCGGCGCCGCGCTGAGCCTGCCGTCCATTTCCCTGACACTGGAGCAGCTGTTTCGCCAGGCCCTGAAAGGCCGGCGCGGGACAACCTCAGTGCGGTGGTGATCCGCCGATGAGCCCACAACAGCCAGCCTCCGACCTCACCTACTTCGCCCTGGCGGCCACCGCCGCCGCGCCGCCACCGGTCGAACCGCGGGCAGCACCCGGCGCGCTGCCGGAGGTGTTCGCCGGCCGCTACCGGATCGAACGCCTGCTCGGCGTCGGCGGCATGGGCGCGGTCTATCGCGCCCGCGACCTGCTGCGCGAGCAGTACGGCGATCCACAGCCGCACGTGGCGCTGAAGACCCTCAGCGAGGACTTCGCCGAATACCCCGACGCCAGCGCCCTGCTCTATAGCGAATATGCCCTGACCACGCGGCTCAGCCATCGCCACGTGGTACGCCTGTACCAGTTCGACGTCGACCCGACCAGCCAGCGCGCCTTCATCACCCTGGAACTGCTCAAGGGGCCGACGCTCGACGAACTGCTCGCCGAACGCCCCGGGGGCCTGCCCTGGGACGAACTGCGCGAGATCGCCCTGGCGCTGCTGGAAGCCCTGGCCTATTCCCACGGCCTCGGCGTGCTGCACGGCGACCTCAAGCCGAGCAACGTGATGCTCGCCGACGACGGCCTGCGCTTGTTCGATTACGGCCTCGGCCAGCCAATGGAAGGGCTGTTGCCCGGCCTGCCGCGCCTGTGCCGCAATCGCTTCTCCGCCTGGACGCCACGCTATGCGGCGCTGGAGCTGCTCGACGGCGGCGAGCTGACGGCCGCCGCCGACCTCTTCGCAGTGGCCTGCGTGCTCTACGAACTGGCCAGCGGCAGCCATCCGTTTCGCCGTCTCAGCGCCAGGCAGGCCAAGGCCATGGAGCTGGACCGCTCGCTTCAGTGCCCGCGGCATTTGCCGGCGCACTGCTGGCCGGCGCTACGCACCGCCTGGCGTTCGACGAAACGCAGCGGCAGATCGACGTCGCGGGGCTGCTGCAAGCCTTTCGCCGTCACCCCACGAATCGCCTGCGGCGCTGGTTCGGATGCACCCACGGATGACACGCACACAAGGAAATCGCCATGTTCACTGCGGCCAATGAAACCCGCTTCAGCCTGACCATCGAAGGCATCGAACACGACCTGCAGGTCCTGGCCTTCGACGGCCACGAGGCCATCGCCCAGCCCTATCGCTTCGACCTCGAACTGGTCAGCGAACGCCCCGAGCTGGACCTCGAGGCCCTGTTGCACCGGCCGGCCTTCCTGGCCTTCGATCGCGCCGGCGGCGGCATCCATGGCCTGATCCAGC
>NZ_AZSV01000115.1:0-11676 GCF_000582595.1 Pseudomonas sp. BAY1663 | reverse complement strand
TGCAGGCCGCCGCCGCCGCGCTCGACGCCGCCCGCGACGAGCTGGCCGCCGCCAACCAGAAGGACCTGGCCGGTGGCCGCGCCAACGGCCTGGATGCGGCGATGCTCGATCGCCTGGCACTGACGCCCAAGGTGATCGACGGCATGATCGAAGGGCTGCGCCAGGTCGCCGCGCTGCCGGACCCGATCGGCGAGATCCGCGACATGCGCTACATGCCGTCGGGTATCCAGGTCGGCAAGATGCGCGTGCCGCTGGGCGTGGTCGGGATCATCTACGAGTCGCGCCCCAACGTGACCATCGATGCCGCCAGCCTGTGCCTGAAGTCGGGCAACGCGACCATCCTGCGCGGCGGTTCCGAGGCGATCCATTCCAACCAGGCGATAGCCCGCTGCATCCAGCTGGGCCTGGCCGAGGCCGGGCTGCCGGCTGCTGCCGTGCAGGTGGTGGAGACCACCGACCGCGCCGCGGTCGGCGCACTGATCGCCATGCCGGAATACGTCGACGTGATCGTGCCGCGCGGCGGCAAGGGCCTGATCGAACGCATCAGCCGCGACGCCAAGGTGCCGGTGATCAAGCACCTGGACGGCATCTGCCACGTCTACATCGACGTCGCCGCCGATGTGGACAAGGCCATCCGCATCGCCGACAACGCCAAGACCCAGCGCTACGCGCCGTGCAACGCCATGGAGACGCTGCTGGTGCACGGTGCGCTGGCCGCGCAGGTGTTGCCGCCGCTGGCGGCCATCTACCGCGACAAGGGCGTCGAGCTGCGCGGCTGCCCGCGCACCCGCGAACTGCTCGGCCGCGACGTGCTCGAGGCCAGCGAGGAGGACTGGGCCACCGAATACAACGCGCCGATCCTGTCGATCCGCATCGTCGATTCGCTGGACGCGGCCATCGAGCACATCAATCGCTATGGCTCGCAGCACACCGACGCGATCGTCACCGAGAGCTTCAGCGACGCCCGGCGCTTCCTCACCGAGGTCGACTCCAGCTCGGTGATGGTCAACGCCTCGACGCGTTTCGCCGATGGCTTCGAGTACGGCCTGGGGGCGGAGATCGGCATCTCCACCGACAAGCTGCACGCCCGCGGCCCGGTCGGCCTGGAAGGGCTGACCAGCGAGAAGTACGTGGTCTTCGGCGACGGTCACGTGCGCACTTGATGACGCGACGCAACGGCGCCCGACGCATCGGTATTCTCGGTGGCACCTTCGATCCGGTACACATCGGCCACCTGCGCGGTGCGCTGGAGGTGGCCGAGATGTTCGGCCTCGACGAGCTGCGGCTGGTCCCCAATGCCCGGCCGCCGCATCGCGATACGCCCAGCTGCTCGGCGCAGGACCGCCTGGCCATGGTGCGCCTGGCGGTGCAGGACCTGCCGCCGCTGTGCGTGGATGCCCGCGAGCTGGAGCGGGAAAAACCGTCCTACACCATCGATACGCTGATTTCCCTGCGTGCCGAACTGGCGGCGGACGACCAGTTGCTGCTGGTGGTGGGCTGGGACGCCTTCTGCGGGCTGCCCACCTGGCATCGCTGGGAGGAGCTGCTCGATCACTGCCATATCCTCGTGCTGCAGCGGCCGGATGCCGGTAGCGAGGCGCCGCAGGAACTGCGCGATCTGCTCGCCGCGCGCAGCGTGCCCGATCCGCAGGCACTGTGCGGCGGCAGCGGGCAGATCGCCTTCGTCTGGCAGACGCCGCTGGAGGTGTCCGCCACACAGATTCGCCAATTGCTGGCCAGCGGCAAGTCGGTCCGATTCCTGGTTCCCGATGCCGTACTGGCTTATATCAACGCGCACGGGCTGTACCGGGCGTCGAACTGAGGTTGTTTCCACGTTATGCAAACCGAAACTTTGGTCCAGCTGGCGATCGCCGCCCTGGAAGACCTGAAAGGCCAGGACATCACCACCATCGATGTGCGCGGCAAGACCAGCGTCACCGATTACATGATCATCGCCAGCGGCAATTCCAGCCGGCACGTCAAGTCGCTGGCCGAGAACGTGCTGGAGAAGGCCAAGGAGCAGGGCGTGCGCCCGCTGGGCAGCGAAGGCCTGGAAGGCGGCGAATGGGCGCTGCTCGACCTCGGCGACGTGGTGGTTCACGTGATGCAGGTGCCAACCCGCCAGTTCTACGACCTCGAGCGCCTCTGGCAGGGTGCCGAGCAGAGCCGCGCGCAGCACGCTCACGATTCGGAGTAGGCGTGCGCATCAAGCTGATCGCCGTCGGCTCGAAGATGCCGCGCTGGGTCGAGGACGGCTGGCAGGAGTATGCCAAGCGCCTGCCCGCCGAGCTGCCGTTGGAGTTGCACGAGATACCGCTCAATACCCGCGGCAAGAATGCCGACGTGGCACGGTTGATTCGCCAGGAGGGCGAGGCCATGCTGGGCAAGGTCCAGCCGGGCGAGCGCATCGTCACGCTGGAGGTGCACGGCAAACCCTGGAGCACCGAGCAGCTGGCCGCGGAGCTGGAGCGCTGGCGCCTCGATGCGCGCAACGTCAACCTCATGGTGGGCGGCCCGGAAGGGTTGGCGCCGGAGGTCTGCGCGCGTAGCGAGCAGCGCTGGTCGCTGTCGCCGCTGACCCTGCCGCACCCGCTGGTGCGCATCCTGGTCGGCGAACAGATCTACCGTGCCTGGACGCTGCTGTCCGGTCATCCCTATCACAAGTAGTACGCGAACCCCTTCACGATGCCGCAACCGATTCAGCTCAAGGATCACGAGAAGGACGCCATCCTGGTGCGTCGCCGGGTCCTGGTGGGCCTTGCCTTCGTGTTGCTGCTGATCGGCGTGCTGGTGGCACGGATGTACTACCTGCAGGTGGTGCAGTTCGAGCACCACTCGACGCTTTCCGAGAACAACCGCGTCCACGTGCAGCCGATCCCGCCCAATCGCGGGCTGATCTTCGATCGCCAGGGCCGGGTCATCGCCGACAACCGGCCGAGCTTCAGCCTGACCGTGACCCGCGAGCGCGCCGGCGACTGGAAGGCCGTGCTCGATGTGGTGGTCGAAGTGCTGGCGCTGGGCGAGGAGGAGCGCGGGCTGTTCGAGAAGCGTGTGCTGCAGGGACGCCGGCCGTTCGAGCCGGTGCCGATCATGTACGAGCTGTCGGAAGAGCAGATCGCCCGCATCGCGGTGAACCAGTTCCGCCTGCCCGGCGTCGAGGTGGCGGCACAACTGGTCCGGCATTACCCGCAAGGTGCGCATTTCGCCCATTCGGTGGGCTATGTCGGGCGGATCAACGAGCAGGAGCTCAAGCAGCTCGATCCGGTCAACTACAGCGGCACGCACCATATCGGCAAGACCGGCATCGAGAAGTTCTACGAGGACCAGCTGCACGGTCAGGTCGGTTACGAGGAGGTCGAGACCAACGCCCGCGGGCGGGTCCTGCGCGTACTCAAGCGCACCGACGATACCGGGCAAGGACATCACCCTGTCGCTGGATCTCGATCTGCAGCAGGCCGCCGAGCAGGCGCTGGGCGGGCGCCGGGGGGCGATCGTCGCGCTGCTGCCGGATTCCGGCGAGGTGGTGGCGATGGTCAGCCAGCCGAGCTTCGACCCCAACCTGTTCGTCACCGGCATCAGCTTCAAGGACTACGGCGAGCTGCGCGACTCCATCGACCGGCCGCTGTACAACCGGGTGCTGCGCGGGCTCTACCCGCCGGGCTCGACCATCAAGCCGATGATGGCCGTCGCCGGGCTCGACGCCGGCGTGATCACGCCGAGCAGCCGGGTGTTCGACCCGGGCTTCTTCCAACTGCCCAACGTGCAGCACAAGTACCGCAACTGGAACCGCAGCGGTGACGGCTGGGTCGACCTGGACCTGGCCATCGCCCGTTCCAACGACACCTATTTCTACGACATGGCGCACAAGCTGGGTGTCGACCGCATGCACGACTACATGACCCGCTTCGGCCTGGGCCAGCGGGTGTCGCTGGACATGTACGAGGAAACTGCGGGGCTGATGCCGTCGCGCGAATGGAAGCGTGCGCGCTATCGCCAGCCCTGGTATCCCGGCGAGACCGTGATCCTCGGCATCGGCCAGGGCTACATGCAGGCCACGCCGCTGCAGCTGGCCCAGGCCACGGCCCTGGTGGCCACCCGCGGCAAGTGGATTCGTCCGCACCTGGCGCGCAGCATCGATGGCGAACCGCCGGTGGATCCGGAGCCGCTGCCGGACATCGAACTGCGCGATCCGCGCTTCTGGGATTACGCCGCGCACGGCATGGAGCAGGTCCTGCACGGCCCGCGCGGCACGGCGCGCAAGGTCGGCGACAGCTCGGCCTACCGCATCGCCGGCAAGAGCGGTACCGCGCAGGTGGTGGCCATCCGGCAGGGCGAGAAGTACGACAGTGCCAAGCTGGCCGAGCGACATCGCGACCATGCGTTGTTCGTCGCCTTCGCCCCGGTGCATGACCCGAAGATCGCCGTGGCGGTGATGGTCGAGAATGGCGAATCCGGTTCCGGCGTCGCCGCTCCGGTGGCCAAGCAGGTCATGGATGCCTGGCTGCTGGACGAGGAGGGCAAGCTCAAGGCCGAGTTCGCTCCGCCGCTGACCGCGGAGGGCAAGGCGCCATGAGCGGCAACTTCGACCGTACCCTGTCGCGCGACGACGTGCTGCGGCGTCGCGCCAGCCTGCTGCAGCGGCTGCATATCGACGGCCTGTTGCTGTTGCTGTTGCTGTTGCTGGCCGCCGGCAGCCTGTTCATTCTCTATTCGGCCAGCGGCAAGAACTGGGACCTGGTGATCAAGCAGGCGAGTTCCTTCGGCCTCGGCCTCGGCGCGATGCTGGTGATCGCCCAGTTCGAACCGCGCTTCATGGCGCGCTGGGTGCCGCTGGGCTACCTGGGGGTGGTGGCGCTGCTGATGGCGGTGGAGGTCGCGGGGCACACGGCGATGGGCGCCACGCGCTGGATCAACATCCCCGGGGTGATCCGCTTCCAGCCGTCCGAGTTCATGAAGATCATCATGCCGATGACCATCGCCTGGTACCTGTCGTCGCGCAGCCTGCCGCCGGGCATCAAGCACACCGCCATCAGCCTGGCGCTGATCCTGATTCCCTTCGTGCTGATCCTCAAGCAGCCCGACCTCGGCACGGCGCTGCTGATCCTCGCCTCGGGCGCCTTCGTGCTGTTCATCGGCGGGCTGCGCTGGCGCTGGATCATCGGCGCGGTGACCGCAGTGGTGCCCGTCGCGGTGGCCATGTGGTACTTCGTGCTGCGCGACTACCAGAAGCAGCGCGTGCTGACCTTCCTCGACCCCGAAAGCGATCCGCTGGGCACCGGCTGGAACATCATCCAGTCGAAGGCGGCGATCGGCTCGGGCGGGGTGTTCGGCAAGGGCTGGCTGGCCGGCACCCAGTCGCACCTGGATTTTTGCCGGAAAGCCATACTGACTTTATCATCGCGGTGCTCGCCGAGGAGTTCGGCCTGGTGGGCGTCTGCCTGCTGCTGCTGGTATACGTGCTGCTGATCACCCGCGGGCTGCTGATCACCGTGCAGGCGCAGACGCTGTTCGGAAAACTGCTGGCCGGCGCGTTGACGATGACATTCTTCGTTTACGTTTTCGTCAATATCGGTATGGTCAGTGGGCTGCTGCCAGTGGTGGGGGTGCCGTTGCCCTTCATCAGCTATGGTGGAACTTCATTGGTGACCCTGCTGTCAGGGTTCGGGGTTTTGATGTCGATCCACACCCATCGCAAGTGGATCGCGCAGGTTTGATAAGAGTGAATTCGTTGATTTCATTACGGCGTGGCTGGGTGGCACGGATGCTCGGGGGCATGGGCTTGGCTGGCGCTGTCGTGGGGGCCCAGCCGCTGTCGGCGGCGGACTACGCGGGGCCCAACGTGCACGAGTTCGTCGCCGAGATGACGCGCGACTACGGCTTCGCTGGCGAGCAGCTGCTCGCGCTGTTCGCCCAGGCCGAACGCAAGCAGGTCATCCTCGATGCCATTTCGCGGCCGGCCGAGCGGGTCAAGCCGTGGAAGGAATACCGGCCGATCTTCATCACCGACTCGCGCATCGCCCAGGGCGTCGACTTCTGGCGGGAAAACCACGAGGCGCTGGCGCGTGCCGAGGCCGAATACGGCGTGCCGCCGGAAGTGATCGTCGCCATCATCGGCGTGGAAACCTTCTACGGGCGCAACACCGGCAACTACCGGGTCATCGACGCGCTGTCCACGCTGGGCTTCGATTACCCGCCGCGCCAGCCGTTCTTCCGCCAGCAGCTCAAGGAGTTCCTCCTGCTCGCCCGCGAGGAGCAGGTCGATCCGCTCGCGCTCAAGGGCTCCTACGCCGGCGCCATGGGCCTGCCGCAGTTCATGCCGAGCAGCTTCCGCGCCTATGCGGTGGACTTCGACGGCGATGGCCATATCGACATCTGGAACAACCCGGTGGATGCCATCGGCAGCGCCGCCAGCTACTTCAAGCAGCACGGCTGGGCGGCCGGCGAGCCGGTGGTGGCGCGCGCCGAGGTGTCCGGCGAGCGCTACGAGCAAGGCCTGAGCGCCGGCCTGGAACCGCTGAAGAATGTCGCCCAGCTGCGCGAGCTGGGCTGGCGCTTCGAGCAACCGGTGGCCGATGAAACGGCCGTGACGGCCTTCCGCCTGGAAGGCGCCGAAGGCGACGAATACTGGCTGGGCCTCCCCAACTTCTACGTCATCACGCGCTACAACCGCAGCGTGATGTACGCCATGGCGGTCCATCAGCTGGCCCAGCAACTGGCCGAAGCGCGAGGCGCACAATGACGATGACGCTCCATTCCCGATGGCTGGCGCTGGGTATCGCCGGCGCGCTGCTGGCCGGTTGCTCCTCGAGCCCGGCGCCGACCGGCTCCGTGGACAAGGCCAGCGGCCCCGGCGATTACGCCCGCCCGCACAAGGATGGCGCGCCTGGTGGGACGTGGATGTCTCGCAGATCCCGGACGCGATCCCCATGCCGCACTACGGGCCGGTGAAGGCCAACCCCTACACCGTGCTGGGCAAGACCTACTACCCGATCAGCGACGGCCGCCGCTATTCGGCCACCGGAACCGCCTCCTGGTACGGTACCAAGTTCCACGGCCAGCCGACCGCCAACGGCGAAAAATACGACCTGTACGGCATGAGCGCGGCGCACAAGACCCTGCCGCTGCCGAGCTACGTCAAGGTCACCAACCTGGACAATGGCAAGAGCGTGACCTTGCGGGTCAACGATCGCGGGCCGTTCTATTCCGATCGCATCATCGATCTTTCCTTCGCCGCGGCGAAGAAGCTCGGCTATGCCGAAAGCGGGACCGCGCGGGTGAAGGTCGAAGGTATCGATCCGCAGGCGTGGTGGGCCGAGCAGGGGCGGCCGGTGCCCACGGTGCTGGCGCAACCGCAACTGGCTTCGGTCCAGCCGGGCAGCCGCCTGGCGCAACCCATCGAGCAATACACGCCACCGCCCCAGCAGCATGCCGCCGCTGCCGTGCCGGTCGAGATCGACGCAAAAAAAAAACGCTTCGTCCGCAGCCTCTGGCCTGTTTCTCCAGGTCGGCGCCTTCGCCAATCCGGATGCGGCGCAGCTGCTCAAGGACAAGCTGAGCGAGGTGGTCTCTGCGCCGGTCTTCATCAGCTCGGTGGTGCTCAACCAGCAGACCCTGCATCGGGTACGCCTGGGCCCCATCGGCACGCCGGATGAGGCCATGCAGCTCGAGCAGAGCGTCCGCCTGGCCAACCTGGGCCAGCCCAGGCGTGTCACGGCCGACTGAGCCGCACCCTTCAATACCCTGTTTCACTTCACCAATTCGAGATTCGGATGAACATCACCAGCTTCGTTAATCGCTTCGTTATCCTCGCCTTGCTGACGCTCGCTCCGGCCGCCTGGGCCGCCTCGATCGTGCCGTCGGCGCCGCAGCTGGCGGCCAAGTCCTACATGCTGATGGACGCGGCCAGCGGCGAGGTGCTGGTGGAGCACAACGGCGACGAGCGCCTGCCGCCGGCCAGCCTGACCAAACTGATGACCGCCTACATCGCCACGCTGGAAATCCAGAAGGGCCAGATCAGCGACAGCGACATGGTCACCGTCAGCGAGAAGGCCTGGCGCACCGGCGGCTCGCGCATGTTCATCCAGGTCAATACCCAGGTCTCGGTGGACGATCTGCTGCACGGCATCATCATCCAGTCCGGCAATGACGCCAGCGTGGCGATGGCCGAACACATCGCCGGCAGCGAAGAAGCCTTCGCCGACCTGATGAACAGCACCGCGCAGCGCCTGGGCATGAGCAACACGCATTTCGTCAACGCCACCGGCCTGCCGAACCCGGAGCACTACTCCTCGGCCCACGACATGGCCAAGCTGGCCCGCGCGATCATCTATGCGGATCCGGCGCACTACGCGATCTACGCGCAGAAGGAGTTCTTCTGGAACAACATCAAGCAGCCCAACCGCAACCTGCTGCTGTGGCGTGACAAGACCGTCGACGGCCTGAAGACCGGGCATACCGAAGAAGCCGGCTATTGCCTGGTGGCATCCGCGGTGCGCGACGACATGCGCCTGGTTTCCGTGGTGTTCGGCACCGACAGCGAGCAGGCGCGCGCCGCCGAGACGCAGAAGCTGCTGACCTACGGCTTCCGCTTCTTCGAGACCCGCACCTTCTACCAGAAGGGCCAGGAGCTGGCGCAGGCGCGAGTCTGGAAGGGCCGGCAGGAGACGCTCAAGGCCGGCCTGGCCCAGGACCTGACCATGACCCTGCCGCGCGGCCAGGTGGAGAAGCTGGAGGCGGTGATGAGTTTCGATGGCACCCTGATCGCGCCGATCCAGCAGGGCGACGTGATCGGCAAGGTCGAGGTCAAGCTGGACGACAAGGTGCTGCGCAGCAGCGACCTGGTCGCCCTGGAGGCCGTCGAAGAAGGTGGGCTGTTCCGGCGTTTTTGGGATAGCATTCGCCTGTTCTTCTACAGCCTGTTCAACTGACCACGCTCGAGCGCGCCCTGGCCCATCCGGCTGCGGCGCGCCTGCGGATCACGAGTCCGTTCGCCATGACCGATAGCCAAAACGATATTCCCGCACCCAAGATCGATTTCCCCTGCGAGCGCTACCCGATCAAGGTGATCGGCGATGCCGGCGAGGGTTTCCGCGAAGCCGTGATCGAGGTGATCCAGCGCCACGCGCCGGACTTCGACGAAACCACGGTGGTCACCCGCGACAGTCGCAATGGCCGCTTCCTTTCGCTGCAGGTGCTGATCACCGCCACCGGCGTCGAGCAATTGCAGGCCATTCACGTCGACCTGCGCGCCACCGGTCGTGTTCACATGGTGCTGTGATGACCCACGACGTGGGTGTGCGTGAGCTGGGACTGGTCGACTATCGCACCGCCTGGCAGGCGATGCAGCATTTCACCAACAGCCGCGGGCCCGACAGCGGCGATGAGATCTGGCTGCTGCAGCATCCATCGGTATTCACCCAGGGCCAGGCGGGCAAGGCAGAGCACCTGCTGTTCCCCGGCGACATCCCGGTGGTGCAGGTCGACCGCGGCGGCCAGGTGACCTACCATGGCCCGGGCCAGCTGGTCGGCTACCTGCTGCTGGACGTGCGCCGGCTCGGTATCGGCGTGCGCGAGCTGGTCAGCCGCATCGAACGCAGCTTGATCGATCTGCTCGCCGAATATGACGTCGAGGCGCTAGCCAAGCCGGATGCGCCGGGCGTCTACGTCGACGGCGCGAAGATCGCTTCCCTGGGCCTGCGCATTCGCAATGGCCGCTCCTTCCACGGCCTGGCGCTGAACGTGGACATGGATCTCGAACCCTTCCGGCGCATCAATCCCTGCGGTTATGCAGGGCTGACCATGACCCAGCTGCGTGACCTGATCGGTCCGGTCGACTTCTCTGAAGTACTCGACCGGCTGCGGTCGCAACTGGTCCGGCAGCTCGGATACGCGCAACAGAAGACCCTCGCGGGCGGAATCGAAGCATATGAGTAGTGTAGAAACGGCAGGCAAGCGGCCGGCCAAGGTGGAGGCGGGCGTCAAGCTGCGCGGAGCGGAGAAGGTCGCGCGGATTCCGGTGAAGATCATTCCCACCGACGAACTGCCGAAGAAGCCCGATTGGATCCGGGTGCGCATCCCGGTTTCGCCCGAGGTCGACCAGATCAAGCAAACCCTGCGCAAGCACAAGCTGCACAGCGTCTGCGAGGAAGCCTCCTGCCCGAACCTGGGCGAATGCTTCTCCAGCGGCACCGCCACGTTCATGATCATGGGCGACATCTGTACCCGCCGTTGTCCGTTCTGCGACGTCGGCCATGGCCGCCCCAACGCGCTGGACCCCGACGAGCCGAAGAACCTCGCCCAGGCCATCGCCGACATGCGCCTGAAGTACGTGGTGATCACCTCGGTGGACCGCGACGACCTGCGCGACGGCGGCGCCCAGCACTTCGCCGATTGCCTGCGCGAGATCCGCAAACTGTCGCCCGGCATCCAGCTTGAAACCCTGGTGCCGGACTATCGCGGACGCATGGAGATCGCCCTGGACATCACCGCCAGCGAGCCGCCGGACGTGTTCAACCACAACCTGGAAACCGTACCGCGGCTGTACAAGTCCTCGCGCCCGGGCTCGGACTTCGAGTGGTCGCTGGACCTGCTGGAGCAGTTCAAGCAGCGCGTGCCAGGCGTGCCGACCAAGTCGGGGCTGATGCTCGGCCTGGGCGAGACCGACGACGAGGTCATCGAGGTCATGCAGCGCATGCGCGAGCACGACATCGACATGCTGACCCTCGGCCAGTACCTGCAGCCCTCGCGCAACCACCTGCCGGTGCAGCGCTTCGTCCATCCCGACACCTTCGCCTGGCTCGCCGAGGAAGGCATGAAGATGGGCTTCAAGAACATCGCCTCCGGCCCGCTGGTGCGCTCCTCGTACCACGCCGACCAGCAGGCGCACGGCGCCAAGCAGGACTGAAACCCCGCTCCAGCCTGCCCGGCGCTTCCAGAAAACCGCGTTGACGGCACCGTCGTCTGCGCGGTTTTCCGCTTTGTGCGGGGCGCATTCGTGGCGGGTGGCTCGGCCAATGCCGAGGGTGGGCGGGGCCTGAGAAATGGTTTGGCAAGAAAATTGCGGCATTTCACCGCATTAGACTTTGGTCTATAGTGGCTCCGTTTACACCACCGAGGCCAACCGAGGGCCACTGCAAATGAACGAACCCCAGTTAAAGACTTTGCTTGATGATCTGGATGCCGCGAAGGTCGAATGCGACGCGATGAGCCGCCTGGTCGTGACGCGCCTGGCCAAGCAGCATATTCCGTATCGAGCAATGTTGGGGCAGGTCGAGCTGGACGGTAAGGTGCTGTCGCCGCACTTCTGGGTGGAAGCCGACGGGTGCGTGATCGACTATCGGGCGCGCCAGCGCCTGGGGGGTGACCAGCGGGTACCGCATGGCGTGGTGCCGTGCGAGGCGGTGAAGGCCCATTACCAGGGCCAGCAGGTGGTCATCGATCCGTTGCCGGATTACCTCTATGAGGTTGCCATCAAGCACTGATGGCCTGCGGGCATCCGCTGCTATCGTCGATGGAAGAAAAAGCCCCGGTACGTTCGCCGTAATGCTGTTCACTTAACGACTCAAGCTGGATGTTGGATCTGTAGGAGCGGGCCATGCCCGCGATTCGCGCGCATGGCGCGCTCCTACAAAGTACTCTCCGTGCTTATCTGAACAGCATTACGCCCGGCATCCGGGT
>NZ_AZSV01000114.1:0-11737 GCF_000582595.1 Pseudomonas sp. BAY1663 | reverse complement strand
TCATGCCGGCGCCAGGCGCCGCCCGGGTTCGAACGCGGCGAAGCGCGTCTGCTGCAGCTTCAACTCGTCGGCCAGGCCGGCGTGCAGCTCGCGCACGCCGTTGGCGTCGGCGAAGCCGAACAGCCCGGTCGGGCAGTGGCGCTCGTCGTCCCAGCCGGGGTAGTCGAGCACCGGGTAGAGGCAGATGCCCTCGATCGGCACGCCACGCTGCAGGGCGATGCCCACCTGTTCGCTGACGTAGCGCAGCCATTCGCCGCGCAGGTCGCCCTCGGCGCCGGTCTCGGCGATCAGCAGCGGCCGCCCGTAGCGCTGGTGGATCTCGCCGAGGATGCCCTGCAGCGGTCGGTAGTCGGGGTGCCCGCGCTCGATGGTCGGCCCGCCGAGGTACCACTGGTTGTCGGCGTAGTAGTTGATGCCGACGATGTCGAGGTATTCCGGCTTGCCGCCGAGGCCCGGCCAGGCCTTGCCGCAGAGCAGGTCCCAGGCCTCGAACTGGGCCTGGCGGGCGTTTTCCGCCTCGCGCTGCGGCCCGGGCCGGTCGTTGCGGGCGCCGATGTGGATGGCCGGGTCGATCTGCACGAAGCGCGCCCGCGGATCGACTTCGCGGATCGCCTCGATGGCGGCGATGCTGGCGCGCACCAGCTGATGCTTGAGCTCGGCGCCGCGGCCCCGGCCCAGCGGGTTGAAGATGCCGTGGTCGCCGCCGGCCCAGGCCCAGAAGGAGATTTCGTTGATCGGCGAATAGAAGGCCGGCGCGTCGCTTTCCTCGCGCAGCAGCCGCGCGGCGGCGGCGGCGAAGCGGGCGAAGCGCTCGACGAAGCGCGGCCGCCAGATGTCCAGGTCGTCCGGCCAGCCGTAGTGGCACAGGTCCCAGATCACCTGGGTGCCGGCGGCGTTCGCCGCCCTGAGCTGCGGCAGGAAGCTGGACCAGTCGTACTCGCCGGGCAGGCGCTCGATCAGGTGCCAGCGCAGGCCGTCGCGCACCGTGCGGATGCCGTGGCGGCGCAGCGCGGCGTAGTCCTCGGCGGCCCAGCGGTCATGGCCGGTGGCGGCCAGCAGGTCGAGCCGGCGGCCATCGCCGCGACGATGGGTCGAGCATTCGAAACCGCCGAGGAAGAAACTGTCGAACAGGCTGATGGTGCATCGTTTACCTCTGTGTCGTGTCGGGGACCGGTGGGGTGTGTTGGGCTTCGTCACTGCGTTCCTCAACCCAACCTGCATGTCACGTAGGTTGGGTTGAGCGAAGCGAAGCCCAACGAGCGGACTCCACCCCACCACCTCACCTCCACTACGCCATTCATCGCATCTCAACCCGCCACCGGCGCCAGGGCGCGCTCGGCCTCCTCGATGCGCTTGTAGGCGGCCAGCGCCTGCCCCACCACCTGGTCCATGTTGTAGTACTTGTAGGTGCCCAGGCGGCCGATGAAGGTGACGTTCGGCGTCGCCTCGGCGAGCTGCTGGTAGCGCCTGTAGAGCTCGGCGTTCTCCGGCCGCGGAATCGGGTAGTAGGGATCGCCCTCGGCCGAGGGGTATTCGTAGGTGACGCTGGTCTTCGGATGGACCTGGCCGGTGAGGTGCTTGTACTCGCTGATGCGCGTGTAGGGCACGTCCTCGCTGGGATAGTTGACCGTCCCCACCGCCTGGAACTGCTCCTGGTCGAGCTGCTTGTGCTCGAACTTCAGCGAACGGTACGGCAGCCTGCCGAAGCGGTAGTCGAAGTACTCGTCGATCGGCCCGCAGAAGATCAGCTGGTCGTACCGCACCTCGTCACGGATCGCGCGGTAGTCGGTGTCGAGCATGATCTCGATGTTGGGGTGCTCCAGCATCTTCTCGAACATCTTCGTGTAGCCGTGCCTGGGCATCTGCTGGAAGCTGTCGGTGAAGTAGCGGTCGTCGGTGTTGGTGCGCGTGGGGATGCGCGCGGTGACCGACCTGTCCAGCTGCGACGGGTCGAGCCCCCACTGCTTGCGCGTGTAGCCGCGGAAGAAGGTCTGGTACAGCTCGCGGCCGATGCCATTGACCACCACGTCCTCGCTGGTGCGGATGTCCGCTACCGGCTCGGCGCGGCTGGCGAGGAAATCCGCCGCCTCCTGCTCGGTGCTCATGTTCAGGCCGTAGAGCGTGTTCAGCGTGGTCATGTTGATCGGGATCGGCACCTGCTGGTCGCCGACCTGCGCCAGCACGCGGTGCTCGTAGGGCCGCCACTCGGTGAAGCGCGACAGGTAGTCGACGATGCGCTGCGAGTTGGTGTGGAAGATGTGCGGGCCGTAGCGGTGGATCAGCACGCCGGCCTCGTCGTAGTGGTCGTAGGCGTTGCCGCCGATGTGCGGACGGCGGTCGACCACCAGCACGCGCTTGTTCAGCCCCGCCGCCAGCCGCTCGGCCAGCACGCTGCCGGCGAAGCCGGCGCCGACGATCAGGTAGTCGAAGCCGCGTCCCGCGCTGGCGGGTCGATCGCCGGCGGCGCCGCCGAGGTGTTCGGGGTTGCCGTCCTGCGGGCTCAGATCGCGCATTGCATCTTCTCCTTCATCAGGCTCCAGGTGTGGTCCCAGGACATGTCGCCGAGGATTTCGTCGGCCGTGGCCAGCAGGCGGTCGCGGTCCCCGGCGTCGGCCAGCGCGGCTTCGGCCGCGGCGACGAAGGCCTCGGCGCCGTCGGCGATGCGCACGATGCCGGTGTCGCCATAGGTGCGCACCACGTCGGTGATCGGCGTGGACACCACCGGGCAACCACCGGCGAGGTATTCGGGGGTCTTGGTCGGGCTGATGAAGCGGGTCGATTCGTTCAGCGCGAAGGGCATGATCGCCACGTCCCAGCCGGCCAGGTACTGCGGCAGCTCGTCGTAGGTCTTGCCGCCCAGGTAGTGGATGTTGTCGCGCCGCGGCAGCTCGCCCGGGTCGAGCTTGACCACCGGGCCGACCAGCACGATCTGCCAGTCCGGCCGCGCCGCGGCGACCCGCTCGATCAGCGCGAGGTCGAGGCGTTCGTCGATCACGCCGTAGAAGCCCAGGCGCGGATGGGGGATTTCCGCCTGGTCGTCCGGGTCGTGCTGCGGCCGGCGTGCGGCGGCGAAGTGCTCGACGTCGACGCTGCTGGGGAACGGGTGGGCGTTGTCGTGGCGCTGGCGCTTGGCCTCGTAGAGGCTGTGGCCGCCGGTGAAGACCAGGTTGGCGCGGCACATCAGCTCCACCTCGCGCTCGATCAGCCGCGGCGGCGCGCCGCGGAAGGCCGACAGCTCGTCCATGCAGTCATAGACGATCAGGCTCGGCGCCAGGTGGCCGGAGAACGCCAGGCTCATCGGCGTGTAGTACCAGAGCAGCAATTCGTCGACGCCGAGCCGCTGCAGGTAGTCGTCGAGCAGCCGGCGCTGCGCGCGGTCCGCCTCCTCGCCCTCGCAGCCGGCCGGCAGGCGCGGGATCAGCACCTGCACGCCGTTCTCCTCGGGGCGCACCTCCAGCCAGGGCTCGGCGTCCTCGGTGGGGATCGGTTCCTCGTGGAACAGCACGTTGTAGTCGCGGGCGAAGCGCGACATCAGGTGCTGCGGGCGCTGGTAGACGAAGCTCCAGCGCAGGTGCGACAGGCACAGCAGGGTCGGCACCTGCTCGTCGAAGACCACCTCGGCCGGCGCCTGCCGCGCATCGCGGGATTTGCCGATGTCGTATTGGAAAGGGCCGGCCCAGCTCATCTGGCACCTCGTTTCGAGCGGCGGCGTCCCCGGCGGTTCCAGCCCGGACGCTCGGCACATTCAAAAGCCAGCGCAGCCCTGCGTAAGGCGTGTCGTCACGGCGCGCCGCGGGGCATTCGGGGCCCGGCTCGCAACGCCACCTGCCGGTAATGGACGGCAAGCGGCGTTGCGGGTTCCCGCCAATCATCCGATGGCAGGGCCACGGCCGCCCGGCTGGCGGATCGATGGAACTTGGCCGGAGGTTGTTCCGTCCCTATCTGCAGGACGCCAGTAGACCCGGCATCGGAACCCGCGCGCAGCCCGCCGTCGCCGTTCTGTTCCGTTACGCCGATCCCGATCACGGAGACTCATGCAGCGCCAGCCCGGCCAGCCGCAGTGTCCCGAACGTGTGCGAAAAAACTGCGAATTTCGGAGGTAGACGATGATTCTGGTGACAGGTGGAGCTGGCTACATAGGCTCGCATGCGGTGCTCGAACTGCTGCAGGCCGGGCATGAGGTGCTGGTGCTGGACAACCTGTGCAACAGCTCGCAGCTGGCGCTGGACCGGGTCGAGCAACTGGCCGGGCGGCCGCTGCATTTCGTCAAGGGCGACGTGCGCAACCGCGCCCTGCTCAACGCATTGTTCGCCGCCTATCCGATCAGCGCGGTGATGCACTTCGCCGGGCTCAAGGCGGTCGGCGAGAGCGTGCGCGAACCGCTGCGCTACTACGAGACCAACGTCAGCGGCAGTATCGCGCTGTGCCAGGCGATGGCCGAGGCGGGCATCTTCCGGCTGGTGTTCAGCTCCTCGGCCACCGTCTACGGCGAGTCGCCGCTGATGCCGATCACCGAGGAACGCCCCACCGGGGTGCCGACCAACCCCTACGGCCAGTCCAAGCTGATGGCCGAGAACGTGCTCAAGGGTCTGGCCAATTCCGACCCGCGCTGGTCGATCGGCCTGCTGCGCTACTTCAACCCGATCGGCGCCCATGAATCCGGGCTGATCGGCGAGGACCCCGACGGCGTGCCGAACAACCTGCTGCCCTACATGCTGCAGGTGGCGGTGGGCCGGCGAAAGCAGCTGAACGTCTACGGCGACGATTACCCGACCCCGGACGGCACCGGCGTGCGCGACTACATCCACGTGGTCGATCTGGTGCGGGGTCATCTCAAGGCGCTGGAGCGGCTCGAACAGGTGCACGGCGTCTCGCTGTGGAACCTCGGCACCGGCCAGGGCCATTCGGTGCGCGAGATGATCGCCGCCTTCGAGGCGGTCACCGGCCGGCCGCTGCCGCACGTGATCAAGCCACGCCGCGCCGGCGACATCGCCCAGTGCTGGTCCGACCCGGGCAAGGCCTGGCGGGAACTCGGCTGGCGCGCCGAGAAAGACCTGACGACCATGCTCGCCGATGCCTGGCGCTGGCAGAGCCGCAATCCGCGCGGCTACGCCGAGGAACGCAAGGCGCCGGCGGCACTGGCCAGCTGAACCGCCTCGGCGCAGCGGCAGCCGGCTAGAGGCCGCAGACGCTGCCGTCGCTGCGCGGATCGGCAGCGCCTTCGAGTACGCCAGTGGGGTGGCGCAGCAATGCTCCGGCATGGCCCATGGTGTCGCTGAAGGCCTCGTCCAGCACCTCGACCACGTGCCCGGCCGCGCGCAGTTGCTCGATCAGCTCCGGCGCGAAGCGATTTTCCAGCTTCAGGCTGGTGCTGACGTCGCCCCAGGTGCGGCCCAGCAGCCAGCGCGGCGCCGTGACCGCCGCCTGCAGATCGCTGCCCAGACGGTAGCGGCTGAACACCGCGGCCTGGGTCTGCGGCTGGCCTTCGCCGCCCATGGTGCCGTAGCTCAGCACCCTTCCATCGTCGAACAGCGCCAGCGCCGGATTGAGGGTGTGGAAGGGCTTGCGGCCCGGTTCCAGCGCCTGCAGCGCCTTGGGATCGAGGGAGAAGCTGATGCCGCGGTTCTGCCAGGCCACGCCCGTGGAGGGCAGCACGACGCCGGAACCGAATTCCCAGTACACGCTCTGGATGAAGCTCACCGCGCGCCCTTGCTGGTCGATGCAACCCATCCAGATGGTGTCGCCCGGGGCAGCGGGGCGAGGCCATTCCAAGGCTTTGTCTCGATCGACCGCTGCCACCAGGGCATCCAGGCTCGCAGGCGAGAGGAATTCCTGAGGATCGGCCGGCAGCCTGCGCGGGTCGGTGACCACGCGATCGCGGATCATGAATGCCTGCTTGGTCGACTCCACCAGCCCATGCACATGGGCGAAGCCTTCGGCCTCGGCCACCTTGAGGCGTTCGAACACGCCAAGGATCAGCAGCGAGGCCAGCCCCTGGGTCGGCGGCGGCATGTTGTACAGCGTCGCGTCACCCAGGCGTACCTGCAGCGGGGTAACCAGCTGCGCTCGGTAGGCCTGCAGATCGGCCAGGCGCAACGGGCTGCCAAACCGCTCCAGTTCGGCGGCCATGCTGGCCGCCAGCTCGCCCCGGTAGAAGTCATCCAGGCCCCTTTCTGCCAACTGCTCCAGGGTGCTGGCGAGGGCAGCCTGCTTCATCAGGCTACCTTCGCTCGGCACCTGCCCGTCGTCGGTCAGGTAGACGTCGGCGAAGCCGGGTACATCCTTGAGTTCGTCGAACTTCACCCGCGTGAGGTGCGCCTGGCTGCGGCTGACCACGATGCCGCCACGTGCCTGGCCGATGGCCTCGCCCAGCAGGTCGCGCAACGGCAACGGGTTCCCCCAGCCGGCGGCCACCTCCAGAGCCTTGGCCCAACCGCCGATGGTGCCGGCCACGGTCAGCGCCGCCTTGGGCCCACGGCTGGGAATCTGCTCGCAGCCGGCATAGAAGTCGCGGCTGGCCAGGGCCGCGCTGCTACCGCAAGCATCGATGGCCACAGGCGCCTTGCCCGGTTCATGGATCAGCCAGAAGCCGTCGCCGCCGATGGCGTTCATGTGCGGATAGACCACGGCGATGCTGGCAGCCGCGGCGACCATGGCTTCGACGGCATTGCCACCGGCCTTGAGCACATCGCGGCCGGCCTGGGCGGCCAGGTGATGGGGCGCGACGAAGATGCCGCGGGTGGCGTGGGTACTTTTCAGCATGAGCGATCCTTAGAGCGAGAAAGCGCCGAACAGCATGCGGACAGCCGTCAGGGCGAGGAACAGAGCGAACAGGCGGCGCAGCAGGCTCGCGTTGATGGCATGGGCGATACGGGCCCCCCAGGGCGCGGTGAGCATGGTCACCGGGACGATCAGCGCCAGTCCGAGCAGGTTGACGTAACCCAGGGTGGCCGGCGGCAAGTGGCTCGCGCCCAGACCGTTGACCAGATAGGCGAACGCGCCGGGCAGGCTGATCACCACCCCCAGGGCCGCGCCGGTGCCGACCGCGATATGCATGGGCGTGCGACAGGCATTGAGGATCGGCACGCTGAGGGTGCCGCCACCGATGCCCATCAGCGTCGACAGGCTGCCGATGAGCACTCCCAGCACCCCGGTGCCCGCCGCGCCGGGCAGGCCGTCGCGCAGGCTGAGGTTGCGCTCGAAAGCCATGTTCAGTGCCACCAGCAGGGCGATCACGGCGAAGATCGCCGCCAGCAACTGGCCACTGAGGTAGCCGCTGAGCAGCGCACCGATGAGCACGCCGATCAGGGTGCCGGGGATCAATGGCTTGAGCAGCTCCGGCTTGAGGCCGCCACGCCGGTAATGGGCGCGTGCCGAGATGATCGACGTCGGCACGATGGCCGCCAGCGAGGTCCCGACGGCCACGTGCATGCGCACCTCGGGATCGAGGCCGAGCAGGGTGAACAGGTGATACAGCACCGGCACGATGACGATGCCGCCACCGACCCCAAGCAGGCCGGCGAGGATGCCGGCTACCGCCCCCGTCAACAGCAGGGCGCTGACCAGCCCGGCCAGCCACAGCGGGCTGTAGGTAGAAAAGAATTCCATGATCGATTCTCCAGGCATTACCAGCCGACGGCCTTGGGCAACCAGGTGGCAAGAGTCGGGAAGCAAAACACCAGGGCCACGGCCAGGATCTGCAGCCCGACGAAAGGCAGGGCACCGGCATAGATGTCCCGGGTACTGATGCCCGGCGGCGCCACCCCCTTGAGGAAGAATAGCGACCAGCCGAAGGGGGGCGTGAGGAACGACATCTGCAGGTTCAGCGCCACCAAGATCGCCAGCCAGACCATATCGGTGCCATAGCCCATGAACACCGGCAGGAACATCGGCAAGGCGATGTAGGAGATCTCGATCCACTCCAGGAAGAAGCCGAGCACGAACAACAGCACCATGAGGAACAGGATCGCTCCCAGTTCACCGCCGGGCAGCAGGTCGAACAGGTCATGCACCAGCGCCTCGCCACCCAGGCCGCGGAAGGCCAGGGAGAAGGGCTGCGAGCAGAGCAGGATGAGGAAGATCATCGCACTGATGCTCAGGGTGCCGTGCAGGGTCTGCTTGAGGGTGTCGCGGTTCAGCCGGCCGGCGCAGCCGGCAATCACCAGGCGCCCAGGGCACCGATGGATGCAGCCTCGGTGGGTGCGGCCAGCCCGCCGATGATCGAGCCGAGCACGCAGACCACCAGCAGCAGCGGCGGCAATACCGATTTGGCGATGTTCTGCCGCAACTGTTTGCGGCTGATCAGCGCGCGCTCTTCGGCAGGGATCGCCGGGACCCACTGCGGGCGCAGCCAGCCGAGCAGCAGCATGTAGGCGACATAGACTCCGGCCAGCATCAGGCTGGGGATGAACGCCGCGGCGAAGATCGAACCCACCGACTCGCCGAGGATGTCGGCCAGCAGGATCAGCACCAGGCTCGGCGGAATGATCTGCCCGAGGGTGCCAGAAGCGCAGATGGTGCCGCAGGCCACGCTCGGCTTGTAGCCCCGCCGCAGCAACACCGGCAGGGTCAGCAGGCCGATGGTGACCACGGTGGCGCCGACGATCCCGGTGGAGGCGCCGAGCAGCACGCCCACCAGCACGATGGCCAGGCCCATGCCGCCATTCAGGCCGCCCATGGCCTGGCCGACCGTTTCCAGCATGTCTTCGGCAACCCTGGATTTCTCCAGCATCACGCCCATGAAGGTGAACAGCGGTATCGCCAGCAGCGTGTAGTTGCTGACCACGCCGAACATGCGGGCCGGCAACAGGCTGAAAAGCATCGGGCCGAAGCCGATCAGGCCGGCGACGAAACCGGATACGGCCAGGGATATGGCCACCGGCACGCCGACCATCATCATCGAGAAAAAGGCGAACACCATCAGGATCGCCAGCCATTCATTGGGACTCACGGCAAGGCTTCCTCGGGCATGGGTTGGGGAGCGAGCAGGCCCCGCAGGGCGCGCAGGGTATCAGCGATGCCTTGCAGGCCGAACAGGGCGAACCCCAGCGGCAGGAAAGCCTTGACCAGATAGCGATGCGGCAAGCCCCCCGGATCCGGCGAGCCTTCGCTGATCTGGTAGGACTGCATCATGTAGCGCCAGCAGACCCAGGCCAGGAACAGGCCGATCAGGCAAGTGGCCAGGCACTGAACAGATCCACCGCGGCGCGGGTGCGCGGTTGGAACTTCTCGTAGATGAAATCCACCCGCACGTCGGCGCGATGCTTCAGCACGTAGGCGATGCCAAGCATGGCGATGGGTGAAATCAGGAACCACTCCAGCTCCTGCAGCGCCACCGGGCTCACGGAAAAGCCATAGCGGATCAGCACGTTGGCCGAAACCAGCAGGACCAGCACCAGCACGCATCCGCGTGCCAGGCCGCCCAGGGTCTCGACCAACTGCTCCAGGCGGTTGATCACGGCAAACATCACCTCAGGCCCCCAGATCCAGGAAACCTTTCTCGCCGGTCGCCGACCAGGAGCTGTATTTCTTGCGGAAGGCCATGAAGTGGTCATGCACCTTGCGCGTCGTCGGATCGGCCGCAGCCATGCTGGCCAGGGTGTCTTGGGTCACTTCGCGCAGGCGGGTGACGATATCGCCCGGCAAGGGCTTGGCGATCACCCCCTCGTTGCTCACCAGGTCTTCCAGCGCATCGGCGTTGACCGCATCGGACCAGGCCAGGCTCTCGGCATTACAGGCCTGGGCGCAGATGCGCACGATCGCCTGCAGGTCGGCCGGCAGGCTCTCCCAGGCCTTCTTGTTGATGATCAGCTCAGTGACGTTGGTCGGCTCGTGCCAGCCGTGGTGTAGTAGTTCTTGGCCGCCTTGTGCAGGCCCATGCGGCGATCCTGGTAAGGGCCGACGAATTCGGCGGCATCAATCACCCCGCGCTCCAGGGCCGGGAAGATCTCCCCGCCGGGCAACAGCCGCACGGCGACGCCCAGCTCGCTGTAGACCTTGCCGGCCAAGCCGGGGATGCGCATCTTCAGGCCCTTGAGGCTGTCGACGCCGTCCAGCGGCTGACGGAACCAGCCGGTCATCTGGGTGCCGGTGTTGCCCATCGGCATCGGCACCAGGCCATGGGGCTCGTAGAGCTCCTCCCACAGCTTCAGGGCGTCGCCGTTATACAACCAGGCATTCATGCCCTGGGTGTTCATGCCGAAGGGCACGGCGGTGAAATACTGCGCGGCGGGGATCTTGCCAGCCCAGAAATAGGCGTTGGCGGCATTCATCTCGACCAGCCCGCTGGACACGGCGTCGAAGCCCTCCAGCGCCGGAATCAGCTCGCCAGCAGCGAAGTGCTGGATTTTCAGCCGGCCATTGGACATGGCCTCGACCCGCTTGCAGAAATCTGTCGGGCTACCCGGCCCCTGGACATAGAACGGCGAGCCCGGGGCATAGGCGTTGGTCATTTTCCAATTGAAGGTCTTGTCGCTGGCGGCGGTCGCGATCGCCGGGGCGCCCAGGGCCAGGCCGGCGCCGGCGGCTACGGCTCCAGCACCGAGGAATTTACGACGGTTGAGGCTCATGACGGATCTCCTGTTGCACAGTCCGTGATTCCAATCGGCGGGGTGCCTATCGGATGTAAAGTCGTGCGCAAGCCCTGGAGCAACAGCCGTGCCAGCCCCAATATCTTTATAAATTATTGATTTTTAATGATTTATCTTGGATTCCAAAAAATCGACCGCTCACTGGGTTGCACAAAAAATACGCATCCGCGGCATCGGCTTCGTGACGAAACGGCGGAACGACCTGCCGAATCGATACATTCGTCAGCTTGGTGAAACCACTTCGATTCGATCGGACATTAGCGAGCCGTCACGGCTAGCGAATGTCAGCTACGCACCATGAAGAGGCGCCAGGCCCCGTTATAAGGCGTCGTCGGTCTCATAACCGAGCACCACCGCGGCGGTGCTTCACCCGCGTTAGCAGGGCCTTGCAATCCACCGTGAGAATTTCCGGGTGGTTGAAGATGTGCTCGCGGACGAAAGCGTCGAAGGTCTCGTAACTGTCCGTGAGGGTATGGATATGCAGGCTTTTCAGGTCGCTCATGATGTACAGGCTGACCACCTCCACGGTACCCGCCAGCCGCTCGGCCACCGCCTCGATGGCCGCGGGCGCGACGGTCAGGTCGATGAAGGTGGAGATCCCCTTGCCGAGCTTTTCCGGGTTGACCACGGCGGTGAATTTCTCGATCACCCCGCTTTCCACCAGTGCCTGCACGCGGGTACGGGCATGCGCGCGGGAAATGTTCAACTGGCGGGCGATATCGGCGAAGGACGTACGCGAGTCCTTGATCAGAATGTTGAGCAGTGCATTGTCCAGCTTGTTCATGGCAGGGTTTCCGTGGCGCAGAGGAGGCATGGGATGCGTGTTGCATGCCAGCCGCGCCGGGCGCCCTGCCTGCGTCCCGGGAATTAGCCTTGCATCTCCCGCGTCAGCCATTCGGCCAACTGCTCGGCCCGGCGGTCCATGCGTCGCGTTGGCACCCACAGCGCCAGCTTCGCCTCGGTTTCGACGAAGCCCCAGGGCGCCAGCAGGCGTCCGGCGGCCAGGTCGTCGGCCACCAGCTGCTGCGGGGCGATGGCCACGCCGAGGCCGGCCAGCGCCGCCTCCAGCAGGAAATAGAGGTGTTCGAAGCTCTGCCCCAGCCGGAGCTGCGCCGGTTCCAGGCCGTTGCCGCGCGCCCAGCGCGGCC
>NZ_AZSV01000113.1:0-11875 GCF_000582595.1 Pseudomonas sp. BAY1663 | reverse complement strand
AACGATGGGACAGGGACGTCCCATCGTGACGGCCCCCGGAGCGGCACCGGAAGGAGGGAACCCCGGCGCAGCCGGGGCCGGATGTCGGGTGCCCTTCTTCTTTGGTTACTTTCTTGTTGGGCAAGCAACAAGAAAGTGACTCGGCCGGGGGGCCGAAACCAGAAGTGTCAGCACACTCGGTAAGCGCCCTGATCACCAAGGCGCAAGCCCAAATCAAATGGCAGCAACACACCCAACCTTGCCAGCCCGGTGTCAATCCTTGCTTCCCCAAGAAAGCGCGATGAACCTTTTTTGCCTGTAAATCATGCGATTGCCGACCGATGCGGAACTAAACCATTCTCAGTCAGCTTTACCCTTTTGCATTCAATGACTTAGGTTTGACAGGCCGCCCCCGCATGGCCAGACTGAATCAATCACCACGGCTTCCCGGGCAGGGCGAACAGATGAAAGGCGACAAGCTGGTCATTCAGCACCTCAACAAGATCCTCGGCAACGAACTGGTGGCCATCAACCAGTACTTTCTGCATGCGCGCATGTACGAGGACTGGGGCCTGGGCAAACTCGGCAAGCACGAATACGACGAATCCATCGACGAGATGAAGCATGCCGACAAACTGATCAAGCGCATCCTCTTCCTCGAAGGCCTGCCGAACCTGCAGGACCTCGGCAAGCTGCTGATCGGCGAGAACACGCGCGAGATGCTCGAGTGCGACCTCAAGCTGGAACAGAGCGGCCTGCAGGACCTGAAGGTCGCTATCGCCTACTGCGAGAGCGTTGGCGACTATGGCAGCCGCGAATTGCTGGAAGACATCCTCGAGTCCGAGGAAGAGCACATCGACTGGCTGGAAACCCAACTGGGACTGATCGACCAGGTAGGCCTGGAAAACTACCTGCAGTCGCACATGGACGACTGAGGCCAGCCAAGGCCGAAAACAAAACGCCCCGATCGAGTCGGGGCGTTTTTCTTTCGGCGGGCTGCAATCGACCCGCTTACTCCTGCTGCTCGGCCGCCTCGGCCTCAGGCTGCTGCGCTTCGTCACCCTTGATGCCCAGCAGTTCCAGGTCGAACACCAGCACCGAGTTGGCCGGGATCAGCGGGCTCGGGCTCTGCTCGCCATAGGCCAGCTCGCTCGGGATGTAGAGCTTGAACTTCTCGCCAACGTGCATCAGCTGCAGGCCTTCGACCCAGCCCGGAATCACGCCGCCGACCGGCAGGTCGATCGGGCTACCGCGCTTGATCGAGCTGTCGAACACGGTGCCGTCGGTCAGGCTGCCCTCGTAGTGCACGGTGACCACGTCGTTCTCGGTCGGCTGGCGACCCTCGGCCGACTTCACCACTTCGTACTGTAGGCCAGACTCGGTGGTCTTCACGCCTTCACGCTTGGCGTTTTCCTCGAGGAACTTCTTGCCCGACTCGATCGCCTTGGCGTTCATCTCGGCCATGCGCTCCTCGGCGCGGGTCTGCAGGAAGGCGAAGGCCTCCATCAACTCCTCGTCGGTGAGCTTCTGCTCCTGCTTGCCGATGGCGTCCTCGATGCCCTGCGCTACAGCCTTGGAATCGAGATCATCCATGCCCTCCTGCGCGAGGCTCTTGCCCATGTTCAGGCCGATGCCATAGGACGCCTTCTGCGCCGGAGTTTCCAGCTTGACGCTCGTCTGCGAGTCGCAGCCGGCCAGGACCAGGCCAACCAGAGCGACTGCCGATGCCAAGCGATGATGTCTCAGTCTCATGCTGTTTCCCTTATATAGGTCGTAGGACGCATCCAAATCGGTGCCGGAGCTTAGCAGGCGCACATGACCGCTGGCTACCGAACCCGCATCATGCACAGGAAGACAGCTGCCACAACAAGAAGTGCATCATGTAGAGCGTTGGCGATTGACTGGGGTCAAGGCGCAGCCGCCATATAGAAATGAATGTAGCGCTGATGAATGCCCCTGTTCACCACCTGCCGGCATCCTGTCGAAGCGCAGCGGATGATGCCCGGCCAGACCGAGCAAGCGCGCGGAAGGCATACTTCAGCCCGCCAGGATCGGCTTCGGCGTCCGAACGGAGGACTCGATATGAACGACATGCCCTTTGCAGCCGTATTGCATGCCGGCGGAGGCGAAGGCGACGCGCTGCTGCTGGAGCTCGCCAGAACGTTGAAACGGCAGGGCTGGCGAGTACGCGGACTGGTCAGCGTACGCGGCAAGGACCCGGGCGGCCGGCTGCCGATGCAGATCGCCGATCTGCGTGACGGACGCATCTTCGATATCTCCCAGGCCCTCGGCCCGGGCTCGCACGCCTGCAGCCTCGATCCCGGCGGCCTGGCCCAGGCCAGCACGGTGCTGCGCGAAGCCCTGAGCGAACGCCCCGACCTGGTGCTGACCAACCGCTTCGGCGTACAGGAGGCCAGTGGCCGGGGCTTCGCCCAGGAAATGCTCGCACTGATGAGTGAGGGTATCCCGCTCCTGACCCTGGTCAGCCCGCAATACCAGGCCGACTGGCAGCGTTTCACCGGCCACCCGGACTGCCTCCTGCCGCTGCGGGAAAGCGCCCTGCTCGCCTGGGCCTACAGCCTGCCCGGCCAGACGCCCACTCGCCTCCCGACTGCAACTGACGGCCGAATCCGGGAAGGATGACCATGAGCCTCGATGACATCGACTTCGCCGAACGCTACCGCCAGCGCCTGCGACGCAGCGAGCGCCCGCCGAAGCCGGCCAGCGACTGGGACAAGCGCGCCGCCGCCATGGGCCACGGCGCCCTCGGCGGGGTCTATGCCGAGGCCTTCGTCCACCGCATGAATCTCGATGGCGCCCGCAGCCTGCTGGACGTCGGCTGCGGTCCCGGCACCATCTGCAGGGCGAGCTGCCGTTGTTCATCTGCCGCAACAAAGCCTGACCGAGCACGGACGCGCGACAGCCTGACAGCAGGCACAGCCACTCGGGCACAAAGCGACCGGCTCGATTGCGCGAGAACGTGAAATAGAAGAAGAGAAATGCCGAAAACGAAAAAAGCGGCCATAGGCCGCTTTCTCGATGCTTCCGGGCGTTCAGTGGACCCAGGAAGCGAATATGGCGCAGCGGACGGGACTCGAACCCGCGACCCCCGGCGTGACAGGCCGGTATTCTAACCGACTGAACTACCGCTGCGCTTAACCTCGAGTGGTGGGTGATGACGGGATCGAACCGCCGACCCTCTGCTTGTAAGGCAGATGCTCTCCCAGCTGAGCTAATCACCCGTTTGCTCTCGAAGTGGGGCGCATTCTAGAGAGGCTTCCCGACCTTGGCAACCCCCTTTTGAAAAAAAAATTGCAGGAGTTCCAAAGACTTAGGAAAACCCTTCGTTTACGGGCGTTTTTCCCTTTTCCGTCGGCGGCACCGGCCGCCAGGGTTGGCCTGCGAACCACGGGAAGGAATAATGTGCGCTTTGCTTTCCGGAGATTTACCCCGCCATGTGGTTTCGCAACCTGCTCGTCTACCGTCTCACCCAGCACGTTCCTTTCGATCCCGAGACACTCGAAGCTGCACTGGCCACCAAACCTGCCCGCCCCTGCGCCAGCCAGGAGTTGAGCACCTATGGTTTCGTCGCACCGTTCGGCAAGGGCGAGGACGCGCCGCTGGTGCATGTCAGCCAGGGCTTCCTGCTGATCGCCACGCGCAAGGAAGAACGCATCCTGCCCGGTAGCGTGGTCAAGGATGCACTGAAGGAAAAGGTCGACGAGATCGAGGCCGAGCAGATGCGCAAGGTCTACAAGAAGGAACGCGACCAGATCAAGGACGAGATCATCCAGGCCTTCCTGCCGCGCGCCTTCATCCGCAAGTCCGGGACCTTCGCCGCGATCGACGCCGAGCGCGGGCTGATCCTGGTCAACTCGGCCAGCCCGAAAAAGGCCGAGGACCTGCTGTCCACCCTGCGCGAGGCCATCGGCTCGCTGCCGGTGCGCCCGCTGACGGTGAAGATCGCCCCCAGCGCCACCCTCACCGACTGGGTCAAGACGCAGAAGGCCGCCGACGACTTCTTCGTGCTCGACGAGTGCGAGCTGCGCGACACCCACGAGGACGGCGGCGTGGTGCGTTGCAAGCGCCAGGACCTGACCAGCGACGAGATCCAGCAACACCTGGAGGCCGGCAAGCAAGTCACCCAGCTTTCCCTGGCCTGGCAGGATAAATTGTCTTTCGTGCTGGACGACAAGACGGTGATCAAGCGCCTGCGTTTCGAAGAACTGCTGCAGGACCAGGCCGAAGAGGATGGCGGCGACGACGCCCTCGCCCAGCAGGACGCCAGCTTCCTGCTGATGATGATGACCTTCCGCGAATTCCTGCCGGCGCTGTTCGAAGCGCTGGGCGGCGAAGAGATCCCGCAGGGTATCTGACCGGTTCCGCGGCGATGGCAGGCCCACGGGCCTGCCAAGTTTCAAAAAGCATCGCTCCGGGCCGGGCAACCCACAGGGATACGCTGAATGCCGCAAGCCCGTTCTTCGTAGGAGCGCGCCATGCGCGCGAATCGCGGGCGTGGCGCGCTCCTACCATATGATCCTGCATCCTGCGTGAACGGGATCGATGACCTGAACGGCATTACGCCCGAACCCCGATTTCCCCGCCGCGCTGCAGGTCCCTAGCGAACCCCCAGGCGCACCGCCAGCGCTCCGCCCAGGGGCTCGCCCAGCAGCCAGACCAGAAAACGCTCGATGAACTCCGGCACGTCGAGAAACAGCGCCCCGCACACCAGCACGGTCATCAGCGAAACGACCAGGAACAGCTGCGGGATCGCCAGCTTCAGCAGCACCAGCAAGACGATGGCGATCAGCGCCGAGACGACCATGAACAGTGCGTTGAGGATATTGTTCGCCGCCACCACCCGCGAGCGTTCGTGCACCACGCTGCGCGACTGGATCAGCGCGTACAGCGGCACGATATAGAGCCCGCCGAACACCCCGAGCCCGAGAATGTCGGCGAGGACCCACCAGGCCCGTGGTTCGGCCAGCAGCGCCAGCCAGTCCAGCGGCGCCGCAACCGCCGGGAAGCCGCCGGCATGCCACCACAACAGCACGCCGAACAGGCTCAGCCCGAGAGCGCCGAACGGCACCAGGCCGATCTCCACATGGTGCCGCGACATCCGCTCGCAGAGCAGCGAACCCAGCGCGATGCCCACCGAGAACAGCGTGAGGATCAGCGTCACCACGCTCTCGTCGCCATTGAGCAGGTCCCGCGAGAAGGCCGGAATCTGCGTCAGGTAGGTCGCCCCGAGGAACCAGAACCAGGAATTGCCCAGCATCGCCCGCGAAACCGCCTTCTCCTGGCCGAGGCCGAGCTTGATGATCCGCCAGGACTGGCGCAGCACGTGCCAGTCCAGCCGCAGCGTCGGCAACGCCGCGGTCGCCGCGGGAATCGCAAGGCTGGACAAATAGCCCGCCAGCGCGATCAACACCACGCTGGCCGCCACCAGGCCGGCATAGCCGCTGCTGGCCATCAGCACACCAGCGCCGATGGTGCCGCCGAGGATCGCCAGGAAGGTGCCCATCTCCACCAGCGCGTTGCCGCCGACCAGCTCGTCCTCGGCGAGCTGCTGCGGCAGGATCGAATACTTCACCGGGCCGAACAGCGCCGACTGCGTGCCCATGCAGAACAGCACCACCAGCAGCAGCGGCAGGCTGCCCAGCAGCATTCCGGCCGCCCCGGCGAGCATGATCAGGATCTCGGCGAACTTGACCCGGCGGATCAGCCAGGCCTTCTCGAACTTCTCGCCGAACTGCCCGCCCAGCGCGGAGAACAGGAAGAACGGCAGGATGAACAGCAAGGCGCAGAGGTTGATCAGCAGGCTCGTGTCGGCGCTGCTGCCGAGCTTGAAGAGGATCGCCAGGATCAGCGCCTGCTTGAACACGTTGTCGTTGAACGCACCCAGCAACTGGGTGCAGAAGAACGGCAGGAAGCGGCGCTTGCCGAGCAGGCGGAATTGCGAGTGCTGGGTCATCGAATCGGTACGCTCCGTGACTCGGGACGAGAATCAGGCGGGCGGCGACCGTTCATAGCGGCAACTGTCCGAACGCCCAGCGCAACAGGAAGAAGCTCAGCAGGCCGCCGGCGATGGTCGCCAGCAGGTTGCGACTGAAGGCGGCGATGACAATGGCCAGAATGCCCGCCAGCAGATAGGCATTGTCCCAGCGCAGCGCCCACTCGCCACCCGGCATCAGCATGCCCGGCACCACGATGGCGGTGAGCACGGCCACCGGTACGTAATGCAGGCCCTGCTCCACCAGCCGCGGAAAACGCAGGTCCGGCCAGGCGAAGAAGCTGTAGCGGATCAGGAAGGTGATCGCCAGCATGCCGAAGATGAGCAACCAGGTATTCATAGCTCCCCCGCTGCCCGGGCCACGGCCTCGGCCTGCCGCTCGAGCCAGACCCCGACGACGATGCCGGCCAGCGCCGCGGCGATCAGCCCGAGCTTGTACGGCAACGCCCAGGTCAGCAACGCCACCGCGCCGGCCACCACGGCCGACGCCACCTGCGGGCGGGTACGCATCATCGGCACGGCGATGCCGATGAAGGTCGCGATCATGGCGAAATCCAGGCCCCAGCTGGCGATGTCCGGCACGGCCTGGCCAAAGGCGATGCCGGCCAGCGTCGACAGCTGCCAGTTCAAATACATGGTCAGCGCCGCGCCGAGGAAGAACCAGTGCTTGTTCGGCGAATCGTCCTCGCGGGCGTAGCGATGCTGCACCACCGCGAACGCCTCGTCGGTCAGCCAGAAGGCCAGCGGCCCGCGCCAGCCGCCCGGCAGATGGCGGACGAAAGGCTGCAGCGCCGCGCTGTACAGCGCATGGCGCAGGTTCACCACGAAGGTGGTCAGCAGCACCACCAGCGCGCCCACGCCGCCAGTGAGCAGGGTAATCGCGATGAACTGCGCCGAGCCGGCGAACACCAGGGCCGACATGCCCATCGCCTGCCAGCCGGAAAGGCCGGCGCCGATCGCCAGGGTGCCGAAGATGATGCCGAACGGAATCGCGCCGAGCACCAGCGGCAGGATGTCGCGGCAACCGTGAAAGAACTCTTGCGAGCGGGACATCGGAATTCCTCGAGCCAACCACGCGACGGATCATGCACCGCCGTCACGACGCCCCGAGCGTAGCGCAAGGATGGGACGGGCAGATGAACCGGGCGAGCAGCCACCGCGAAAACCGTAAACCTTAACCGAAGTCGGCCCGCCAGGCGATGCGGATGGACGATGCTTTTCGAGCGGCACGGCCTCTGGCAGTCCTTCGGCCGGCAATCGCCGCGAGGGCGCGCCGCCCACAGGGTTCGGTGTGCACAGCCTGCTTTTGTGGGAGGCCCGCCCCCGGGGCGATGCTTTTGAGCTTCAAGTCCCCGCCTCAGCTCGCCGCCAGCCGCTGCTTGATCGCCGGCCATTCCTGGTCGGTGATGCTGTAGAGCACGGTGTCGTCGAGCCGGCCATCGGCCAGGCGCCGATGATTGCGCAGCAGCCCCTCGCGCTGGGCACCGAGCTTCTCGATCGCCCGTTGCGAGCGCAGGTTGCTCGCCGCGGTCTTCAACTGCAGCCGCACCAGTTGCCAGTCCTCGAATGCGTGGCGCAGCAGCAGGTACTTGATCGAGGCGTTCAGCCACTGCCATGCTCGCCCCGATCGAGCCAGGTCCAGCCAAGCTCGGCAGCCGGCAGGCTGGGCATGAAGTCGGCAAAACGCGTGGTGCCGACCAGCCGGTCGGCGACGCGCAGGCTGAACGCCACCGCCCGGCCCTCGCGCTGCTCGGCCAGGGCGTGGCGATACCAGTCGGGGCGTAGCGGACCGTTCAGGTAGACCAGCTCGTCGCGGTTGCGCTCGGCCAGGGCGACCAGCTCCGGAATGTCGGCTTCCATCAGGGGGTCCAGGCGCAAAGCGCCACGCTGCAGGGTGACCGGACGCGGCATGAACATGAAAAACCTCCTACCGATGGGTTCGGACCAGCGGCGCTACGGGAAGTGCCCTCGGGTGGTTGGCGATCCTGCCGCCAAGCCCGTTCTAGACACATGCGACCTTGGTCGCAGCCCTTAACACGGGGCGCACTAATACTGCGAAACTTCGCGAATTCATCATACTAACGAGTCGCCGGGTCTGGTTTCATTCGTGCTTCGCATATTCATGCCGGCCGAACCCGACCTGCCGCTTTTCCTTGTTATCTGGAGTTTGCATGACGCTGTCCGGCGGGCTGATCGCTGCGGTCGCCCTCGTCTACATGGCCATCCTGTTCGCCATTGCCTTCTATGGCGATCGCAATCGCGATTCGATGTCGCCACGCCTGCGTCCCTGGGTCTACAGCCTGTCGCTGGCGGTCTGGTGCACCAGCTGGACCTTCTTCGGCGCGGTGGGCCAGGCCGCCGAGCAGCTCTGGGCGTTCCTGCCGATCTATCTCGGGCCGATCCTGCTGCTGCTGTTCGCACCGCACGTGCTGCAGAAGATGATCATGATCAGCAAGCAGGAGAACATCACCTCCATCGCCGACTTCATCGCCGCCCGCTACGGCAAGTCGCAGCTGCTGGCGGTGGTGGTGACACTGATCTGCCTGGTCGCCGTGGTGCCCTATATCGCCCTGCAGCTCAAGGGCATCGTGCTGGGCGTGAACGTGCTGATCGGCACCAATGTCGAGGCCACGGGCACCGGTACGCGCGACACCGCGCTGATCGTCTCGATCGTGCTGGCGCTGTTCACCATCCTCTTCGGTACGCGCAACCTGGACGTCACCGAACACCACCGCGGCATGGTGCTGGCGATCGCCTTCGAATCGCTGGTCAAGCTGCTGGCCTTCCTCGCCGTCGGCGCCTTCATCACCTACGGCCTGTACAACGGCTTCGGCGACCTGTTCAACCAGGCGCACGATGCCGCCGAGCTCAGCGAGTACTGGGGCGAGACCGTCAACTGGTCGTCGATGCTGGTGCAGACCACCGTGGCGATGATGGCGATCGTCTGCCTGCCGCGGCAGTTCCACGTCACCGTGGTGGAGAACATCGAACCGCGCGACTTCCGCCTGGCGCGCTGGGTATTCCCGCTCTACCTGGTGCTCGCCGCGGTGTTCGTGGTGCCGATCGCCCTCGCCGGGCAGATGCTGCTGCCCGACGGCGTGACCCCGGACTCCTTCGTCATCAGCCTGCCGCTGGCCGAGCAGCACCCGTGGCTGGCGATGCTCGCCTTCATCGGCGGCGCCTCGGCGGCGACCGGCATGGTGATCGTCGCCAGCGTGGCGCTGTCGACCATGGTTTCCAACGACATGCTGTTGCCCTGGCTGCTGCGCCGCCAGGAAGCCGAACGCCCATTCGAGGCCTTTCGCCACTGGATGCTCTCGGTACGCCGCATCAGCATCGTGCTGATCCTGCTGCTGGCCTACGTCAGCTACCGCCTGCTCGGCTCCACCGCCTCCCTGGCGACCATCGGCCAGACCGCCTTCGCCGCCATCACCCAGCTGGCGCCGGCGATGGTCGGCGCGCTGTATTGGAAACAGGCCAATCGCCGCGGCGTCTTCGCCGGGCTGGCCGCCGGCGCGGCCATCTGGTTCTACACGCTGATCCTGCCGCTGCTCGGCTGGCCGCTGGAGATGTTCCCCGGGCTGGAATGGCTCTACGGCAACCACCTGGCTTCGGCATCAGCGCGCTGACCGTCGGCGTGACGCTGTCGCTGGCCGGCAACTTCACGCTGTTCTTCTGGGTATCGATCCTGACCCAGACCCGCGTCGCCGAACACTGGCAGGCCAGCCGCTTCATCGGCCAGGAAGTCACCTCGCCCAGCAGCAGCCGCCGCCTGCTCGCCGTACGCGTCGAAGACCTGCTGACGCTGGCCTCGCGCTTCGTCGGCGCCGAACGCGCCGAGCTCAGCTTCCAGCGCTTCGCCCGCCGCCACGGCCAGGACTTCTCGCCCAAGCACCAGGCCGACGGCCAGTGGATCGCCCACACCGAGCGCCTGCTCGCCGGCGTGCTCGGCGCCTCCTCCACCCGCGCGGTGGTCAAGGCCGCGCTGGAAGGCCGCGACATGCAGGTCGACGACGTGGTGCGCATCGTCGGCGAAGCCTCGGAGGTGCTGCAATTCAACCGCGCGCTGCTGCAAGGCGCCATCGAGAACATCACCCAGGGCATCAGCGTGGTCGACCAGTCGCTGCGCCTGGTGGCCTGGAACCACCGCTACCTCGAACTCTTCGAGTATCCGGACGGGCTGGTCTACATCGGCCGGCCGATCGCCGACATCATCCGCTACAACGCCGAGCGCGGCCTGTGTGGCCCGGGCGACCCGGATACCCACGTGGCCAAGCGCCTGTACTGGATGCGCCAGGGCCGCGCGCACACCTCCGAGCGGCTGTTCCCCAACGGCCGGGTGGTCGAGCTGATCGGCAACCCGATGCCCGGCGGCGGCTTCGTCATGAGCTTCAGCGACATCACCGCCTACCGCGAGGCCGAACGCGCGCTGAAGGACGCCAACGAAGGCCTGGAACAACGCGTCAGCGAACGCACCCAGGAGCTGTCGCAACTGAACCAGGCACTGATCGAGGCCAAGAGCACTGCCGAGGCGGCGAACCAGTCGAAGACCCGCTTCCTCGCCGCGGTCAGCCACGACCTGATGCAACCGCTGAACGCCGCCCGGCTGTTCTCCGCCGCGCTCGCCCACCAACAGAACGGGCTCCCCAAGGAGACTCAGGAACTGGTGCAGCACCTGGACAGCTCGCTCCGTTCGGCCGAAGACCTGATCACCGACCTGCTGGACATCTCGCGCCTGGAAGGCGGGCGGATCACCCCGGAACGCAACGCCTTCCCGCTGGCCACGCTGTTCGACACCCTGGGCACGGAATTCACCGCCCTGGCGCGCGAGCAGGGCATCGACCTCCGTGTGCACGGCAGCAAACTGCGGGTCGACAGCGACATGCGCCTGCTGCGTCGCGTGCTGCAGAACTTCCTCACCAATGCCTTCCGCTACGCCAAGGGCCGGGTGGTGCTGGGCGTGCGCCGGCAGGGCAAGTCCCTGCGCCTGGAAGTCTGGGACCGTGGCCCGGGCATTCCGCAGGACAAGCTGAAAGTGATCTTCGAGGAATTCAAGCGCCTGGACAGCCACCAGACCCGCGCCGAGAAGGGCCTGGGCCTGGGCCTGGCAATCGCCGACGGCCTCTGCCACGTGCTCGAACACCCGTTGGAGGTCCGCTCCTGGCTCGGCAAGGGCAGCGTGTTCAGCGTGACCGTGCCGATCGCCCGGCAGACCAGTCAACCACGCAAGCCGAACGGCCTGGGCGAGACGCAACACTCCGCCCTGACCGGCACCCAGGTGCTGTGCATCGACAACGAGGACAGCATCCTGATCGGCATGAACAGCCTGCTCACGCGCTGGGGCTGCCAGGTCTGGACGGCGCGCGACCGCCAGGATTGCGAGAACCTGCTGGCCGAGGACATTCGCCCGCAACTGGTGCTGGTCGACTACCACCTCGACGGCGGCCAGACCGGCACCGACCTGATGGCCTGGCTGCGCGCCCGCCTGGGCGAGCCGGTACCGGGGGTGGTGATCAGCGCCGATGCGCGGCCGGAACTGGTCGCGGCGATCCATGCCAGCGGGCTGGATTTCCTCGCCAAGCCGGTCAAGCCCGCGGCGTTGCGGGCGTTGATGAGTCGTCATCTGACGTTGAGATGAGGGCTTCGGGAGTTATCGGTCTCAGAGGGTGTTGACACCGGACTGGCAAGTTTGGGTGTTGCTGCCATTTGGTTTGGGCTTGCGCTTGGTGATCAGGGTGCTTACCGAGTGTGCTGACACTTCTGGTTTCGGCCCCCCCGGCCGAGTCACTTTCTTGTTGCTTGCCCAACAAGAAAGTAACCAAAGAAGAAGGGCACCCGACATCCGGGTCTGACCGCTGCGCGGCCAGACTTCCCTCCTTCCGG